>JABICB010000011.1 GCA_018652475.1 archaeon | reverse complement strand
TATGGCTGCATGGTGGAGAGATGTTTTAAAAGAAGGTGATCATATTGCAATTGAACCTTTCGCAACTGATGGCTCAGGAGTTGTAGTTGAAGGTGCTGGTTCTGAGGTTTATTTATTTCAAGGTAAAAAACCTATTCGAAGTTTAATGGCTAGGAAAATTATGAAATATATAGAAACTGAATATGAAGGTTTACCTTTTGCTAAGAGATGGATTGCTAAGAAATTTACTGGCGTTAATGTTGCTTTTGCTTTATTGGAAAGAGCGGGAGCTATCTATCACTATCCTAGATTAGTGGAAAAGAAAAAAGGTATGGTCGCTCAGAGCGAACATAGTTTAATTGTTGGTGGACCGGTTACTACTGAATAACTTATCTACCTACAAATTAATTTTTTTGCAAGAAAGATAAGTAAAATAAATATTATAATTGCAAAAATTTGACGAATAAATAATAAAAAGAAAGTGCCCCTGAATATATTATATGCTTCTGAAAATCCGAAAACTATAAGTCCTCCAAAGATCCCTGCAACAATTGATTTAAAAAATTCCTTACAATCTGGATCGTGTTTATTTTTTATCATTTTAATACGTTTATGAATTTCTCCTTCGTTTATCTTCTTTTTTATTATTTTTCCATATAATCTCATTTATTTAAAAAAAATTAGCCCATATATTGTTGGGCATCTTTTAATACGGCACCTCTTGCAGAACTCATATAACTTTCTTCTAACTCTTGATATCGTTTCATGTCTTCTTTTGTTATAGAAGGTTTTATTTTTTCTAATGCCTTTTCAAAAAAGTCCATAGATACTTCTTTTGCATCCTTATCTTTTCTTAATGCAAGAAGTCCTGCTTCCTTGCATACTGCTTCAATATCTGCACCATTGTAATCTTCTGTTATTTCTGAAAGTTTTGTTAAATCTACTTTTTTTTCTATAGGAATATTTTTTGTATGTACTTCAAATATTTTTTTTCTTCCTGCTTTATTTGGTAAGCCAACTAATATCGTTTTATCAAATCTTCCTGGCCTTAATAATGCTGAATCTAACATATCTGGGCGATTTGTTGCACCCATAATAATAACATCATTTAATTCTTCTAATCCATCTAGTTCTGCTAAAAATTGGTTAACAATTTCATCTGCATGTCCTGACCTAGATCCTCTTTTTGGAACAATTGAATCTAATTCATCAAAAAATAAAATAGTTGGCGCTGTTTGTCTTGCCTTCTTGAATATTTTTCTCATATTTTTTGCTCCTTGTCCCTGTACTGCGCCCAATATTTCAGAACCTTGTACTAAAATAAAATTAGTTTCTGATTCATTCGCAACTGCCTTTGCCAAAAGAGTCTTACCTGTTCCAGGAGGACCATATAATAATATTCCTTTTTGTGGTTTTATTCCTAACCTAGTATATGATTCTTTATATTTTAGTGGCCATTCTATTGTTTCTTTTAATTCTTCTTTTAATGTATTTAATCCACCTATATCATTCCAGGTAGTTGTGGGTTTTTCAACAAAAACTTCCCTTAAGGCAGATGGCCTAACAAGTTTTAATGCATCAATAAAATCATCTTGTGTTATCTTAATCTTTTCTAAAATTTCTGGAGATAATTCTTCATTTTCTTTTATATCTATCTCTGGTAAAATTTTTCTTAATACACTCATTCCTGCTTCTTTTGCTAAAGCTTCTAAATCTGCGCCAACAAATCCATGAGTTATTGCTGCTAATTTTTCTAAATTTACTGTTTTTACCAAGGGCATATTTCTAGTATGTATTTTTAATATTTCCAATCTTGCAATTTTATTTGGAGTTCCGAATTCAATTTCCCTATCAAATCTTCCTGGCCTCCTTAATGCGGGATCTAATGCATTTGGACGATTTGTTGCACCAATTACTATAACATTCCCCCTAGAAGATAATCCATCTAGGTGTTTTAATAACTCATTAACAGGAGTATTTATGTGTTCATTTACTCCCCTATCTTCTCTTCTTGTTGCGATTGAATCTATTTCATCAATAAAAATTATTGCAGGCGCATTTTCTTGTGCATTGTTGAAAAATTTTGCAATATTTTTTTCAGTTTGGCCCACTATTCCCCCTAACATGTCTTCTGCCTTAAATTCTAAAAAAGTTACATTACTTTCATTTGCTACTGCCCTTGCAAGCAAGGTTTTACCAGTACCAGGAGGACCATGCATTAATACTCCCTTTGGAGGTTCTACTCCTAATTTTTGAAATAACTCAGGATGGCGCATTGGAATCTCTACCATTTCCCTTACTCTTTTTACTTCTTCATCTAATCCACCTATATCTTCATAAGTTACATCTGGTATAGCAATACTTTCTTCTGAAATTGGCATTGCTTTTGAACTCATCCTTACTTCAGTATTTTCTGTGATTATAACTGGGCCAGAAGGACTAGAATCTACTACCATGAATTTTAAACTTCCTAAACTACCCATCATCATGCCCGATCCTTGAAGTATAGAATCAAATATATCTTCGAATGGACTTCCTGAAAATGTTGATTGCCTTCTTTTTGCTCCACCTAAAGAAATTATATCTCCTTTTATTACTGCTCTGCCTAATAATGAATTTTTGAACATATTTGGATCTGCCCTAATTTGAATTCCTTCCTGAGCTGGTGCGATTGTTATCTTCTTAGCTTCTTTAATCTCTGCCTTAAAAATATCTATTGTATCACCAATACCTGTTCCGGCATTACGCCTAAGGATACCATCCATCCTAATTATTGGTTCTCCTGCGTCAGACGGATATGCTCTGTCAACAATACCCACTGTTTTCTTCTTTCCTACTATTTCAATTACATCTCCAGCCCTCACGCCGATCTGTTTCATTAAAGATGAATCTACTCTAACTATTCCTTTGTATGCTTCTTCTTGTAAAGCTTCCATTACTCTCAATTTTATTGATTTTTCTTTTGCCATTTTATTCCCCCAATAATTTCTTAAAATATAATCCTAATTTTCCTGGTTCTTCTAAACTTAATCTCATCATATTATCCATTTCTTTTTCCATACAAGCAAATTTTTCTTCAAAGTCTATTATTTCTCTTGGAATTGTTACTGAAAATGAATTTCCAACCATTCTTAACTTGACATTAAAATGTCTCTCTCTTAATTTCTTAAATTCTTCAAATGCTCTTAAGTCTGCAGAATCATAATACCTTTCTGAACATATTGGACATTCGAAGTATGTCAATTTGAAACCATTCCTTAATTCTATGTCTTTTTTTGTTTCTTTGTTACAGTTTGGACACAAAACCTTGGCATATTTTATATCTTTCATTTTATTTGTATACACGCAGAGTATATACAAGAAGTATATAAAAGTATTGATTGAGATATCTTTTTATATTTAGTTTAATTACTGATTAATATGAAAATAAAGAGCGGCAACTTAGATCTTGATAAATTTCTAGAAGGAGGATACAATGGAATTAGTGCATTATATGGACTTCCAACTTCTGGCAAATCTTGTTTAGCCCTGATGGCAGTGTTAGAACAATTAAAAGAAGGGAAAAATGTTTTTTTTCTTGATGTTAAGAATGATTTTAACCTCAATAGACTTGAACAGATTAGTGGAAACAAATTAAATAATTTAAATCATCTTTTTGTGTTGAAAATAAAAAATTTCAAACATCAACAAGATAAAGTTAAAGAATTAATATTGCTTACTGAGAAAAAACCAATTTCATTAATAGTTATAGATGGATTTAATTTTTATTATCGTACATTGTATAATAGTAGACCTAATCTGGCCAAGGCTATGCTAAATAGTCAATTAAAACAACTGAAAGAACTTTCGAAAACTATTCCAATAATATTGACTAATGATGTCTTTGAAAATTTTAAAACTAAAATTGTACAAATGTTGGGAAATAATACAATCGAGTGGTGGATAGATAATAAGCTACGTTTAGATGTGGAAGAAACTTTTCCAAATCGATTAAATTTATTAAAACCTAAGAAATCTGGATACTTTGAATTCAATATTATTGAAAGAGGTATCGAAGAAGTAAAATCAAAACGTTTATAATTTTTCATATATTCTTATTTTTATGAATAAGGGTAAAAGATTAGTTGATTTTTTGAATTTTAGGGGAAATGAGCCAGTTCAAGAACCAATTATTGAAGAAAGGGAAGAATTTTTTTATGATAAAGAAAAAAGTGAAATCCTTGAAAATAAACTTTCTAAAGTTAAAGGTAAAATGTTAATTGGAATGCATGATTATCCTTGCGGAGATGCAATTGCTAGTGCTTATGTTTGGAAGGAAAAAATATTAAAAGATAAGTTTGGAATTGATTCAGATATATTTTATAGTGGATCAGTTAGCCATCACGAAAATATCGCATTGGTAAAAAGATTAGATTCTGTTTATGATTTTAGAATGATCAATTTTGATGAAGTAGATTTTTCTGATTATAAGAATACTTTATTGTTAGATGTTTCAGTAAAGGATAAACATTTGACTTTGCCGGAGAAATTCAAGATTGATTTTGTTATCGATCATCATTATGATCCTAGTATGGAAGAGATTATAAAAACTTATAATTTTGCAGATGTTAGGGCCTCTAGTGATATTGGATCTACTTCGACCATGACTACTGAATACTTAGATGCGTATGGTATTGGATTTGATAAAGAAAATGAAAAAGATCAATTACTTGCTACTGCATTAAAATTAGGAATCCTTATTGATACTAATAATTTAAAGAAAGCGACAACCAAAGAATACCTTGCATTGGCTAAACTACATAGTTTTGTTGATAGAAATACTCTTGAAGCTATTTTGAAACCTTCCAGATCTGCAGAGATGCAGAATGGTATCGGAAGAGGATTATCACAAAGGAAAAGAGTTGGAATTTATAATATTGGGTGTGCAGGATATCTTTCTCAAAATAATAGAGATACAATCTCAGTCTTAGCACACGAACTTATGGCAGAAGAAGGTATAGAGGCAGGAATTGCATGTGCAGTCATTGGAGATAGAATTGGAATTTCGATAAAGGCGCGAGAAAGTAGTAAGATTAATGCTCAAAAAATTGCTGGTTTGTTTGGTGGTGGAGGAAGATTTGATGAAGCGGGTGCAAGTATGCCACTTGGTCCATTTTCTGACTATAAATTAGATGATAAAGTCTTATTGGATGCAATAATTGATTCATTAATAATTCCTAAAATAGAAAACGAGATGTAATTAACTCTTTTTTTCAGAAACAGTATATTTACATTTAGGATAATTTTCACATGCAAAGAAAGATCCATAGATTCCCTTTCTCAAAACTAATTTTCCTTTTTTACACTTAGG
>JABICB010000006.1 GCA_018652475.1 archaeon | reverse complement strand
ATCAAAAGGAATAGTAATAAACAAAGGTAAACGCAGCTTTAGCTAAATATTTAGAAAGAAAATAATAGAGATAAGCTGAATAAGTAAGTAATATTAATGATGAATAGTGAAAACCTTCTACGATAAATAATAAATTAAAAAATTTTAATATTTCAATTGGGGCAACAGATGAGTTCATGAATTCAGTAATAAGTGAAACTTATTTTCCATCAAAATTTAGGAAAATCAAAGATGGGGCAATTGTGGAAATCCCTTTAACAAGAGATGACTTAATCAACTATCAACAGAATATTGAAGAAAATAAACTAGGGGGATCAGAGTTAGGAAAAGCACCAAATCCTCCTTCATTGATTATAGGGGAGAATAATAATGTCATTAATACTTATACCAACACTGAAGTGGGTAGGATAAATCCTGAAGGAAATGTAGAATTATATGGTCCTGCAGTGATGGATATTATTGCAGAATTAGCTTGGAGAACTGCAGATCCAGGAATGATATTTTTGGATGCAATAAATAGAGATAATCCTCTGCCAAATAAGGGAGAAATAAAAGCAACAAATCCTTGCGGGGAACAACCTCTTCACCCCTATGATGCATGTAACTTAGGTTCAATAAATCTAGCAAATATGGTTGACGATAAAACTAGGGAAGTTAATTGGAGTAAGTTGAAAGAGGTAACTAGAAATGCAGTACATTTCATGGATAATGTAAATGATGCAAGTAAGGGTCCAATAAAACAAATTGAAGAAACAGTTTTAGATCACAGAAGAATAGGATTGGGAATATTGGGCTGGGCAGACATGTTAATGAAAAAAAGAATACCTTATGATTCTAAGGAAGCAATATCTTTAGCAGAAGATGTTATGGGCTATATTAATAATATTGCAAAAGAGAAATCTGTAGAATTAGGAACTGAAAAGGGAGTTTTTCCTGCATTTGAAGGAAGCATTTATGATAATGGAAAGTTAGAAGATCGGGTAAGAAATTCTGCAAGAACAACAATTGCACCAACTGGTTCAATTGCAATGGTAGCAAATGTTTCAGGAGGAATAGAACCTTATTTTTCAAATGTATTTTATAAAAACATTAGGGGTGGAGAAGTATTATCTTTTATCAATCCCCAATTAGTTAATGCATTGAAAGATGAAGGAGTATATTCTGAAGCACTTATTAAAAAGATAGAAGATGATGGTGGATCGGTAAAAAACATAAAAGAAATACCTGATGTAATAAAAGAAGTTTTCAAAACAGCCGGAGACCTAAAGGTAAAAGACCACATAAATATGCAGGCCGCATTCCAAAGGAATATTGACAATGCAGTTAGCAAAACAATCAACATGTCGAATAATGCAACTGTTGAAGATGTAAAACATGCATACATTTCCGCATTCCAGATGGGATTAAAAGGAACTACAATATATAGGGATGGTAGTAAGGACGTACAAGTTTTAGAAACAAAGAAGGAAGAAGTAATTGCAGTAGATGAATACATTACCCCTAGGAGCATTCCAGATTTTATGCCTTCAGTAAAAATAAAACAAAGAACACCCTTCGGACATATGCATGCAAATATAACTATTGATCCTAAAACGGGAAGACCATATGAAGTTTTTGCACAATTGGGAAAAAGTGGAGATGTAGTTCATGCAGACTTAGAAGGAATATGTAGGCAACTAAGTACAAGTTTAAGGGCAGGAGTTGATCCTTGGTATTGTGTTGATCAGTTAGATGGGATTGGTTCTAGTGTAAGTAGTGGTCCTTCGAGGGAAGGAGAAGTTACATCAATTCCTGATGGTGTTGGAAGGGCACTAAAGAAGTATTTAATGGCAGTAGAAAAACATGGAGTAGAAGATGTACTCTTAGGTAATCTTGACTATGATGTTCTTATGGGTGAGTTGAGTGATGATTTAAAAAAAGGAACAAATGGTAATGGCAAGTCATCTACTACTGAAGAACAAAAAAATATTTTTGGAGTAAAATGTCCTTCTTGTGGAGAGGGAACTTTGATTTTCCAAGAAGGTTGTAAGAAATGTTCAGCATGCAGTTATTCTGCATGTTGATATTATTATAGAAATCTTTTTTAATTGATTAATATTACTCTTTTTATGGATAAAGATAATCTAGATCAAATTATCATTTCTGAAGAAGAGGAAATTCAAGATTTTGATACAGTAAGGAAGGCAGCTATGGAATTGAGTGGATTAAATAGGTATGATCCTAATGAACTAGCAGTAGAATATTATTTTAATAAAATGGATCCATTAACTGGAACTGTAGTAGAATTTAAAGGACCTAGGGGGGAAGAAGTATCCTATGATTGTCCACATCCTCCTAAAAATAAGAAATACTACACAGATTATGAAGTAAGAGCATCACATGATTCCTGCCATATAGGATATAGTGCAGAAGAGGAAGTGTTCCACCATAATATACCTCACTGTAATTCTGGCCCCGGGAGATCTAGTAAAGAAATCCATAAAATTGCAAGAAAAGATTTTTGGGGTGCTAGGGCTAAATTATTAAAACAATTAGAAAATCAATAACTTTTTCCAAAATAAGTAACAAACTTTGAATTGGATTCACAAGCAAAACATTTACCTTTTCCAACTTTATTAAATTCACTATTCAAACTTTTAGCACCAGTTTTTTCTTTAATATTTCCCTCACATTCAACAGAACCACACCAGTTAACTTTCCCTATTTTCTTATCATTAACAAGTTTTTTCAAATTTGAGATAGAATCTGCTTCCCCTATAGAATTATCTAGGAAAAGTTTAGCCTTATCAAAAAGATTATTTTGAATATCAGTTAATGTTGAACTAATCTCTTTATCCAAGTCAGACATTTTAACAAATTTCTTTTCATTTGTATCTCTTCTAACTAAAACAACATGTTTTTTTTCTATATCTTTTGGTCCAAGTTCAATTCTTATAGGAATTCCTTTTAATTCCCATTCATTAAATTTCCACCCTGCAGAATAATCTTCACGATCATCATGGATTGGAATATATTTTTTAAGAGTTTTAGCTAATTCCTTCGAAACTTTCAAAACTTCATCTTTAGTTTTGGTAAATAATATTGGAACTATTACTATTTTGTTTGGCGCAATCTTTGGGGGGAGAACTATTCCTTTTTCATCCCCATGTACTGCCAACATTATACCTAAACTACGAGTAGAGAACCCCCATGAGTTTTGCCAAGCATACTGGCTCTTTTCATTTTTATCTAAAAATTTAATATTAAATGGTTTAGAGAAATTCTGACCAAGGCCATGCGAGGTAGCGCCCTGTATTGCCTTTCCATTTGGCAAGATAGTTTCAACACTAAGAGAATAATCTGCCCCGGCAAATTTTTCTTTTTCAGATTTCATTCCCTTCAACATAGGAACTGCATATAACTTTTCAAATAAATCAGTATAAAATTCAAGAATTTTGTGTGACTCTTTTTTAGATTCTTCTTGTGTAGCAAAAACAGTATGTCCTTCTTGCCATAAAAATTCTCTAGTCCTTAAGAAAGGTACTGGATTTTTGAATTCCCATCTAACTACACTACACCATTGATTATACCTTAATGGTAAATCTTTCCAAGATCTAATCCATTTAGAATAGGAGTCATACATTATAGTTTCAGAAGTAGGCCTAATGGCCAATCTTTCAGATAATTTAGTATCTCCTGTATGCGTAACCCATGCAACTTCCGGAGAGAATCCTTCAATATGTTCTGATTCCTTTGTTAATAATTTTTCAGGAATAAGTAAAGGGAAGTAAACATTTTTTACACCGTCCTTTTTAATTTTTTTATCAAAATAACTTTGAGCTTCTTCCCATAATGAATATGAATTTGGTTTGAATACTAAACAACCAGACACTTTACTGTAATCTATTAAATCTGCTTTTAAAATAACCTGTGTATACCACTCTGAAAAGTTCTCATCTTTTTTTACAGTTATTCCATCTTGTTTAGCCATACATTTACAATTTTGTTTAATCCTTTTAAAGTTTTTTGTTTAATTGTCAATAGAAATACTTATAAAATAACAATTGTTAAGTTTTTCTATGAAATTGATGATACAAGAAGTGGAAGTAAGGTATGTTATTCCATCAATTAGAAGGGAATTAGCAAATGGTTTGAACAAAGAAAAATTCAAACAAAAAGAAATAGCAGAATTGCTAAATATTACCCCTTCAGCAGTATCTCAATATCTAAGTAATAAGAGGGGAACCGTTAAATTCAGTAAAAGAATAATTGATGAAATAACTAAAGCGGTTGAAAAAATCAAAACAAAAAAATCAACTGCTCATAAAGAAATAATAAAATTGACAGACTTAATAAAGAAGACTGCGAACATTTGTGAAATTCATAGATTATATGATGATGTTCCAGAAAAATGCGAGGTATGTTTTTACAATGAAAATAAATAAAGATATGATAATTGGGGAATGTTTATCAAGATATCCTCAAACTGCAAAGATTTTATTCGATCACGGAATACATTGTGTTGGATGTTTTGCAGCAAACATGGAGACATTAGAAGATGGGTTACAAAGGCACGGGCTATCTGAAGAAGAAGTAAATAAAATAATTAAAGAGTTAAACGATTCAATCGATGAAAAATAAATTAATATATTTGGATAATGCTGCAACAACACCTGTAGATAAAAGAGTAGTAAAAACTATGGAAGATTATTACTCAAGAAATTTTGGTAATGCAGGAAGTATGCATAACTTAGGATTAATTGCAGATAATGCCTTGAATAGTGCTAGAGAAAAAGTTGCAAATATATTAAATTGTAAAAAAGAAGAAATAATTTTCACAGGTTCAGGAACAGAAAGTATCAATCTTGCATTAAAGGGATTAGCAAGAAAATCAAAAGGAAAACATATTATAACAACTTCAATAGAACACCACGCAGTATTAGATTCATTAAATTCATTAAAAAAAGAAGGTTTCGAAATAACTATAATCCCTGTTGAAAAAAACGGAATAGTTTCTATAAATAAAATAAAATCTGCAATAAAGAAAAATACAATTCTACTATCAGTTATATATGCAAATAATGAAATTGGAACAATTCAACCAATAAAAGAAATAGGAAAATTAGCAAAAAGTAAAAAAATATTATTTCATGTGGATGCATGCCAGGCTGTAAATTCAGAAACTCTAAATGTAAAAACATTAAACGTAGATTTAATGAGTTTAAATAGTAGTAAAAATTATGGGCCAAAGGGAGTGGGATGTTTATACAAACGAAAAGGAATACAACTCGAACCTTTAATTCATGGAGGGAGACAAGAGTTTGGACTAAGAAGTGGAACTGAGAATATTCCGGGAATAGTCGGTTTTGCAAGAGCATTAGAAATTGCCCAGAAAAATAAAAAAGAATATTCAAAAAAATTAATAAAACTAAGGGATGAATTAATTAAAGGATTATTTAAAATAAATAAAACTATTTTAAATGGTGACAAGAAAAAAAGATTACCAAATAATGTAAATATTACTTTTTTGGACATTGAAGGCGAATCAATTTTATTAAAATTAAATGAATTAGGAATTTATGCGTCAACTGGCAGTGCATGCACTTCGAAATCATTAGATGCAAGTCATGTAATTTTAGCAATAGGGCAGTCAGAGAAAGTAGCGCACGGTAGCATAAGATTTAGTTTAGGAAAATATACAAAAAAATCAGATATAAATTATGTAATTAAAGAAATGCCAAAGATAATTAATTGGTTAAGAGATATTTCTCCCGTTGAAGTCAAATTAGAGGAAACAAAATGAGTGATGTAAAATCAAATACTGGAAAATCATGGTTCTATTCAGAAACGGTAAAAGATCATTTCTTTAATCCAAGAAATATTTTGAAAACAAAAAAAGAAGCAGAAAAATATTCAAAAAAAGCAGATGGGGAAGGAGAAGTTGGAAGTCCAGCTTGTGGGGATGTTATGAAAATATGGATTAAGGTAAAAAATGAAAAAATAATTGAATGTAAATATCAAACTTTTGGATGTGCATCTGCAATAGCTGCAACATCTATGTTTTCAACAATGGTTATAGGAATGAAAATAGATAATGCACTAAAAATAACTGCAAAAGATATAACAGTTAAATTAGGTGGCTTACCGGCAAGAAAATTTCATTGTTCAGTTTTAGCAGATCAAGCTTTCAAAAAAGCAATAAAAAATTATAGAAAAAATCAATAATCTTTTTCAAATACTTCTTTAGCAGCTTCAAAATGTTTTTTCATTATTGGAAAATAAAAAGGTCTTTGTTCAAAAGTTACATTTGCAACATAAAGTATAGAATCTTTATTGTAATAAACTCTTTCTACCCTACTAAAATTAAATTCTTCGGGAGTAATTATATTTTCTAAATTAATTAATTCTTCTTCAATTTCTTCTAATGGGGGAGAAATAGGGATAACTTTCTCAAGAGACTCTAACCACCTTTTTACTTCAGAGGTTTCACACTGAGTAATTTCAATAAAACTTTGTTTTTCATTTATTTTATATTTCATTGTAAATGAGCCTACGGGGATTTGAACCCCGACCAATCGGTCCGAAGCCGACCGCACTATCCAGATTATGCTACAGGCCCACTACTCATACTTAATTTTACTTTTTAAAGCTTACCAATTCCAAAAGAAATATAAATATAATCAAACAAATAATAAACATGAGAGTTAACTATTACAAAAAAGCGGCAAAACAATCATTAACTCTACTTAATTCTCAACAAAAAGGTCTATCTCCAAAAGAAGCAAGAGAAAGATTAACTCATTATGGAAAAAATGAGATTCAAATTTCAAAAAAGATATCAAAATTATCTTTATTATTAGAGCAAATAAAAAATCCCTTGATCTATATATTATTAATAGCCATATTAGTTTCATTATTTTTGAAAAGTTTCATAGATGCAGCAGTGATCTCTGCGATTATAATATTAAATACATTATTCGGGTTTTATCAAGAATTCAAATCAGAAAAAGCACTTCTAGCACTAAAAAAATTAGAAGTACCTAATGCAAAAGTTATTCGGCAAGGAATAATTAAAGTAATCTCTTCAAAGGATGTTGTTCCAGGAGACATAATTGTTTTTGAAACTGGAGATAAAATTCCGGCAGATGCGAGGATAATAGAAGTGAATTCTTTGAAAGTAAATGAGGCCGTTTTAACAGGAGAATCAAACTCAATTCTAAAATCAGTAAAATCTCTAGGGGAAGATACGCCTTTAGCAGAAAGAACTAATATGTTATTTGCAGGAACAATAGTTTCTTACGGAAGTGGAAAAGCAGTAGTTACTGCAACTGGAAGAAGGACCGAGTTCGGATTAATTGCTCACGAGATAGAATCTATAGAAGAAGAAGATACACCAATAAAGAAAAAGATGGCAAAATTCGGGAAGAAAATTGGAGTAATAGTATCCTTAATCGTATTATTAGTATTAGTTGTTGGATTATTAAAGCATTTAACAATACATGAAATATTCATGACTAGTTTAAGTTTGGCAGTTTCTGCAATCCCTGAAGGATTGCCCGCAGTTATCACAATTTGTTTAGCACTGGGGATACAACGTATGATCAAGGACAAAGCGTTAGTAAAAAGATTAGCAGCAATTGAAACATTGGGTGCAACAACGGTTATCTGTTCAGATAAGACTGGTACAATGACTAGTGGGGAAATGACTGTTAGTAAGATTTATACAAATAATAAAGTAATTTCTGTAACTGGTTCAGGATATAAAACTGAAGGAAAATTCTTATTCGGAAAAACAGAAATAAACAAAAAAGAATTAACAAAATTTTTGGAAACAGGTTACTTATGTAATAATGCACAAATAAAAAATAAACAATATGTGGGAGATCCAACCGAAATATCTCTTTTAGTTGCTGCAAGAAAATTAAATATGGGGTCTGAGTTTAGAAGAATAAACGAAGTGCCATTCGATTCATCGAAGAAATATATGGCAACTATCGATAAATCAAAAGGCAAAACTCATTATCATATGAAGGGTGCACCAGAGGTAGTTGTAGAAAAATGTAGATACATATACAATAATGGAAGCATAAAAATACTTACAGAAAGAGAAAAAGAAAAAATTCTAGAAAAAAATAAATCATTCGCAAATTCAGCATTAAGAGTTTTAGCACTAGCTTATTCAAAAACAGAAAATGAAGAAAATATGATTTTTTTAGGATTAGCAGGTATAGAAGATTTGCCGCGGCCCGAAGTCAAGAGTGCATTAAAGTTGTGTAAAAAGGCCGGAATAAGGGTAATAATGATTACAGGAGATAGTATAATTACTGCAGAGGCAGTTGCAAAGCGATTAAATTTAGAAACAAATAGTATGCTAGGTGAAGAGTTAGATAATTTGTCTGATGAAGAATTAGCTAAAAAGATAAATGAAATAAATATCTTTGCAAGAGTAAATCCGGAACACAAAGTCAAGATTCTAAAAGCATTACAATCAAACGGAGAAATAGTTGCAATGACTGGTGATGGAATAAATGATGCTCCTGCCCTAAAAAAAGCAGATGTAGGAATTGCAATGGGTCTGACTGGAACTGATGTTTCAAGAGAAACAGCAGACATAATATTATTAGATGATAATTTTTCAACAATAGTTGATGCAATAAAACAAGGAAGAAATATCTTTGATAATATTAAAAAATTCATAAAGTATTTACTTTCTGCAAACTTCGATGAAGTAGGAGTAATCCTTGCTGCAATGTTTATTGGATTACCATTACCTTTACTACCCTTACAAATTCTTTGGATAAATTTAATCACAGATAGTTTACCTGCTCTGGCACTGGGTGTTGATCCGGCCGACAAAGATATAATGAATCGAAAGCCAAGGGATCCAAAAGAAGGAGTATTGAAAGGGTCTGGGATGTTCTTATTATTAGCAGGATTATTAGCAGCAATAGCAACATTAGGATTATTTTCTTGGGAGTTTTTACAAACTGGAGACTTATCTAAGGCAAGAACAATAGCTTTAACCACTTCAGTTATTTTCGAATTGTTATTAGTATTTAGTGTAAGGTCAAGAAAGAAGAGTATGTTCAAAACAGGATTATTCACAAATAAATATTTAGTTTGGGCAGTAGGTGTAGCAATCTTATTGCAATTAGCAGTAATTTATACTCCTTTAAACATTGCATTCAAATTAGTACCCTTAGGAATATTTGACTGGGTAAAGATAGTATTCGCATCAGTGATTGGCGTTTCAATCTTAGAGATTAGGAAAATATTTTTACCAAAAACAATATAAACAAATTTTTCTAAATTTATCTTAATGGGTGATAAGAAATTTTATAGGGCAATTGCAATGCTCTGCGGAACTGTCATTGGGGCAGGAGTACTAGGATTACCTTATGTGTTCCAACAAGCAGGATTTTTAACAGGAGCCTTAACAGTATTAATTTTAGGAATAGTAGTTTTAATGTTAAATTTATTCATCGGAGAAATAGTTCTAAGAACTCCTGGCAATCATCAATTTCCAGGTTATGCAAAGATATACTTGGGTAAGTGGGGAAAAAGAATAATGATGTTTTCCATGTTCTTTGGAGTATATGGTGCATTAGTAGCATATCTTATTGGGGAAGGTATTGCACTCTCCGCAATCTTTGGGGGAAATCCACTTTTATTTTCATTTATATTTTTTGCAATAATTTCTACTCTAATATTTATAGGAATAAAAGCAATCTCTAAAGCAGAATTACTTCTTGCACCAGTAGTATTGATCTTGATGGGAATAATAGCCATTTATGCATTTTTTAGTGGAAATTTTAATGTATCATATTTAGCAGAATTCAATGTATTCAAATTAATAATCCCTTATGGAGTTGTACTCTTTGCATTAGTGGGAGGAGTTGCAATACCTGAGATGAAAGAATGTTTATCTCATGATAGAAAAAAATTAAAAAAGGCAATAATCATAGGATCAATTATACCTCTGGCGGCATATATTTTCTTTTCAGCAATAACGATTGCAGTATCTGGAGCAAACACAACAGAGATAGCAACAATTGGATTAGGCACAATCTTAGGAAGGAATATACTATTATTAGGAAATTTATTTGCCGCTTTTGCTATGTTAACTTCTGCTTTAACTTTAGGTTTAGCAATGAAGGAAATATATAATTTCGATTTAAAATTTAGTAAAATGACTTCATGGGTATTAACTATGGTAGTGCCATTATTGATATTTTTAGTTGGAGCAAAGAGTTTCATAAAAGTAATTGGAATAACTGGGGCAGTAGCAGGGGGAATCGATGGAATACTTATCGTGCTCATGTTTTGGCAAGCCAGAAAGAAAAAATTAAGAATTCCAGAATATAAATTAGGTAAAAGGACAGTGATGGGATTCGTAATAATTACAATGTTTGCTTTAGGAATAATTTATCAAATTGCAAGTATGCTAAAATTAGTATAAAAATAAAAAACGTCCCGGGCAGGATTTGAACCTGCGACCTGTCGGTTAACAGCCGACCGCTCGAACCAGACTAAGCTACCGAGACATAAGTTTGTTGATAAATTTAGTACTTATAAAGTTTTCTTTAAGGGGTGTATCTTCCCATTGTTCTCGGGAAAGGTATTGCATCTTTAATATTATCTAGGCCACATATCCAAGCAATAACTCTCTCAGTACCTACCCCATAACCAGAGTGTGGAACTGAACCATATTTTCTAGAATCAAAATACCATTCGTAATCTTTTGGATCTTCACCATCCGCTTTCAACCTGTCTTCCATATCTTTAACATCTAAGCTTCTTTGACTTCCACCAACAATTTCAACTCCAGTCCCAGGGGCCAGCATATCAAAACATAATGCCTCGTCAGATACTTCAGAATCTCTTGGCTTGTAAAAACCCATTGCTTCAACAGGATAGTGGGTAACTATCAAGGGAGTGTCATAATGTTGCATTATAGCTTTCTCTTCTTCAGTTCTCAAATCCTTGCCAAATTTAACAGAAATATTATCTTTTTTCTTAATTATATCAAGAACTTCCCTATATTTTATAGTTGGCCATTCTTTCTTAGTCATCGCAAGAAGTTTTTTCGGATCTTGACCTAATAATATTAAATCTTCAGATCTTTCTTTGATAACTTGTTGAATACAATATTTTAATTCCTTTTTAGCAAATTCAGACACATCTTTCAAATCAAACCATGCTGCTTCCATCTCTGCCATCCAAAATTCAGACAAATGACGAGTAGTTTTAGACTTCTCTGCCCTAAATGTAGGTCCAAAGTTATAGATTTTTTCTAGTGCAAATACTCCTGCTTCCCCATAAAGTTGCCAAGTTTGTGCAAGATAAGATTTAGCCTTGTAATATTTAACTTCAAAAACAGTTGAACCCCCTTCAGATTGAGTTGGTTGTAAAATCGGAGCATCAAATCTAATAAATTTTTCACTTTTGAAAAATTCTTCCCTTGCCTGAACAAAAGTAGATCTTATTTTCATAATTGCAGTCATTTTACGACTTCGTAACCATAGGTGCCTATTATCATCTAAAAATTCCCTACTTTGATCTGCACCAATTGGAAATTTATCAGACTCTCCTATAACTTCAAATTGATTAACTTCAACTTCATATCCAGTTGGAGCCCGCTCATCTTCCTTCAAAGTTCCGTGTAATTCTAAACTAGTTTCTACTTGTAATTTATCTGCAATATCAAATAATTCTTCTCCAACTTTATCTTTTTTAATAATACATTGAATTATATTTGTTGAATCTCTTAAAACTACAAATTTAAATTTACTTGAACCCCTTTCTCTATGAACCCATCCTCTAAGGGATACCTTACCGCTCTTTTTTTCTAATGCCTCTTTTATTGATATAAATCTCATTTTGTTTTTATTCCTAATTCATCTAGCTGTTTTTTTTCAACTTTGTTTGGTGCATCAGTCATAAGATCTTTAGCATCTTTATTTTTTGGGAATGCTATAACTTCTCTGATTGATTCACTTTTTGTAGCAAGCGCAACAATCCTATCTATTCCGATTGCAAAACCCCCATGAGGTGGGGCAAATCTTAATGCATCCAAAAAGAAACCAAACTTTTCTTTAGCTTCTTTAACACTCATTCCAAGTGCATCAAATATTTTAGATTGTAATTTTTGATCATGGATTCTAATACTTCCACTACCCAATTCCCAACCATTCAATACTAAATCATAAGATCTTGATCTAATATCCTTTGAATTGCCAATCTTATCTAAATCTTCTTTATTAATCCCTGTAAATGGATGATGTGCAGAAATGTATTTTTTCTCTTCTTCATTATATTCGAATAAAGGAAATTCTGTAACCCATGCAAATTTGAAATCTTCTCCTTCTTTTCTCATATCTGGTTTATCGGAGTTATATTTTTTCATAGAATCTTCATAAGTTATTCTCTCAAAAGGAATTTCCAATTCAATATCTAATGCTTGTTTCCAAACAAACTTTATCATTTTTTCAAATAAAGTATAGATATCTTCTTCTTCAACAAAACTCATTTCTAAATCAAGTTGAGTAAATTCAGGTTGCCTATCTGCTCTCAAGTCTTCATCCCTCATACATTTAGCAATTTGGAAATATTTATCTAATCCTGAAACCATAAGTAATTGTTTGAATAATTGTGGGCTTTGAGGTAATGCATAGAACTCTCCATTGTGAACTCTACTCGGCACTAAATAATCTCTAGCACCTTCCGGTGTAGCTCTTGCAAGTAAAGGAGTCTCAACTTCAATAAATTCTTCTCTATCTAAAAAGTCTCTAAACGCCTTAATCATTTTATGACGAATAATAAGATTATTTTGCATTTTAGGATCTTTCAAATCTAAGTACCTATATTTCATTCTAGTTTTTTCAGTACTTTCAATATCATCATCTAATCCCAGAGGATATTTCGGAATAGCAGTTGTAACTTCTAACTTTTCAACAGAAACTTCAATCTCGCCAGTTTTTAATTTTTCATTAGCTTTAGGTCTTTCTTTCACTAAACCTTCAACTTTAATTATAGATTCTCTTCTTAAATTTTCTAAATCGTCCATAAAATCCTTACCAAAAAATAACTGAGTGATTCCATATCTATCTCTAATACTTACAAAACCAATCTTTCCATGAGTTCTAACACTATCTACCCATCCAGAAAGAGTAACTTTTTCGCCAGCTTCTTTTTTAGACAATTCCCCGCAATTGTGTGTTCTTAACATAATAAAATTATTCGATTATATATTTATTTAAAGGTTTCCCTGATTAAGTAAAAAGTAACCGGCAATTTATTTATCAGAAAGATAATCTTTCGCATTTTCAGCTAGTGAAGACAAATCAATATCTTCAACAGAATTCAGATTCTCAGTTTCATCAAAAAATTCATTATAAAATGGTTTTTTCTCAGGTAAGCTATACTCATTGTAAATTTTTTCAATCCAATTTAGAGAATTTCCATTAATATAATCCATAAAATAAATAGGTGGATTACCTTTATAAATTTTTTCAGCAATAACAAACTTCAATCAGATTTTCTCAAGTCCCAAATTTTAGTATTATATATTTCTTTAATTTTGAGCATAACTTTCAGTTTGGAAGCTTTCTTATATTTATCAGTAAGATAATCAATTTTTTCATCTAATAACTTGAATAGTTTTCCTGCATCATAGTTTACTTTTGATAATTCTTTCCTATACTTAGTTAAATTATCTAAAAAGTGTCTTAGATCGGAGCTATTAATCTCCTTAGAATATAAACCATATCCTGATTTAGCTATATAATGTCCATTAATTTCTTGTTCAATCTGGCGTTTTACAGGTATTGAATAAATAGGCTTTTTTAAAGTTACAGCTTCACTAATTAAAGTAAATCCTGCATTAGCTATAACTGCTTTGCAAGAAATAAGATCTTTTACAAATCCTTTCCTACTTTGTTTTTTAAATGTTAGATTTTTATCAGTATGGTCCTTATTAAATCCATAAATAATATATTTTTCATCAGATTGTTTAAGAATATCTATTAATTTATCATTTGATCCAGTTGTTTGATATACCAATACAAAATTTTTATCAGTTATCTTGGCATCCTTAAAACAATCTCCAATTATTGGGCCAACTAAGTAAGTATTAGATTCATATTTTTTTTTCAGGGGAACATCAAAAACAGCAGTAATAAAGTTAAAATTTCCATTAAATCTAAGAATATGTTTAGTAAATTGTTTAAGGATAGAATTTCTAAATTTTTTATCTATTTCACATTTAGTAATAAAATTTATGTTATCAATACATATTAGGGGTATCCCAACTAGTTTTGCAATTCTGTTGGATATGGGTTCAAAATCTGTTATGATTAAAGAAGGATTATATTTCAACATCATATCTAGAAATACTGATGTGTTTTTAATTAATAATGGAGAAATTTTTGTAGATTCACGAATTATAGTCTTCCCTAACTTAAAATTATTTTTTTCATAAACAAAATTAATTCCAGATATTTTCACAAAATCTAAAACTTTCTTATTTGTTTTAAAAGAATCATAAAGATAATCAAAAGACCTATCGTAGGAAAATAAGACTAACTCATGACCTTGGGCCAATAAGTGATTAATAACAACTTCGCTACGAGTAGAGTGTCCCATTCCCTCTCCACTAACTGAATAAAATATTGTAGCCATCTTTTTATCTTCTAATTTTAAAATTCTAACTTTATAAAAAGTTTGTTGATTAGTTTTACATACAAAACCCCCATAATATTTATATAACACTTCGAATAAATACTCTCATGAATAAAGATTTAGCAGATTTTTCAATAAAATATTTGAAAGAAAAAGGCGTGGACTATGCAGAAGCTAGGTTAGAAAGTAAAGAGTCAAATAGCTTCATGATGAAGGATGGAAACTTAGAGGCTTCATCATTTGATCAAGGGGCGGGACTTGGAATAAGATTTTTAATAAATAATAATTTAGGATTCTTAGCAGCAAATAAATTAGATAAAGTTTCAATTAAAGCGGGACTAGACAAGGCATTAAGATTAACAAAACGATCTGCAAGAATAGGTGATAAAATAGAACTTTCTTCAGAACCAATTTCAAAAAAGTCTTACAAAGTAAAACAAAAAAAGGACGTAAGAGATATTGGGCCGGATGAAAAAATCAAAATCTTAACGGATTTAGACAAAGCAACAACTGCGCAACATAAATATTTTTCACTATCAGATCATTTATCAAAGAAATATTACATTAATTCAGAAGGATCAAGAATATCTTCAGAGATACCTAGAATAAATTTTTTCTATTTAATGACACTAATTGAAGGAGATCAATCAATACAACGAATGAATCAGTACGGTTCAACAACTGGATATGAAAGTATAAAAAATTGGAAACTTGAAAATAATATTCAGAATGAAATGATTGCACTAAAGAAAAACATGTTGGAAGGAATAAAAGCACCAACTGAAAAGATAGATGTTATTTGTGCTCCAGAAGTTACTGGAATAGCAACCCATGAATCATGTGGGCATCCTTATGAAGCAGATAGGATGTTGGGCAGAGAATCTGCACAAGCAGGTGAATCTTTTGTAACTGCTGATATGATCGGACACAAAATAGGATTTGAAGGAGTTTCAGTAGTAGATGATCCAACATTATTAGGAACATATGGTTTTTACTTATATGATGATGAAGGAGTAAAGGCAAGAAAAAAAGTTTTAATGAAAGATGGAATAATTAATGAATTTCTACATAACAGAGATACAGCTGCACAGATGGGCTACAAAAGTAACGGTTCATCAAGAGCAAATAATTTCTCAATGGAGCCAATAGTTAGAATGTCAAATACTTTCATAACTCCTGGAAAACAAAAAGAAGAAGAATTAATCAAGGATGTAAAGAAAGGAATTTATTTGAAGAGTTTCATGGAATGGAACATTGATGATAAAAGATATCAACAAAAATATGTTGGCAGTGAAGCATATTTAATAGAAAAAGGAGAATTAACAAAACCAGTTAAATCTCCAAAATTAGAGATTACAACTCCAGCATTTTGGTCTTCAATTGATGGAGTGGGAAGCAATTTAAAATTATTCGCAGCAACATGTGGAAAGGGAGAACCTATGCAAGGTATTCCAGTAACAACAGGTGGACCAAGTATAAGATTAAGAGGTATAAAGTTAAGATGATGGATCATTTAAAAAAAGGACTTAGTAAAAAAGTAGACGATTTCATTTTAATTAAACAAGAAGCAGATATGAGTCAGATAAAGTTTGTTAATAATAAAATTGTCAAAACTGGAACGGAATCGGACTCTAGTATTAGTATATTTGCAGTAAAAGATAACAAGATTGTTTCAACCGATTTAAAAGAGTTTAATAAAAAAAGTGCAGATCTAATATTAAATAATATTTCTAATTTCTTAAAAGTTACAAAACAAAGTGAGAATTATTTTGGAATTGCAGAAGGACCATTCAAATATAAAAAAGTAGAAGGACTTTTTGATAAGAAAATAAAAGACATTGATGAGGTTGATATAACTGAGAAAGGAATCAATGCAGCTTTAGAAAATGCAAAAAAAGCATCAGGAACTTTTCAAAGTTCAGTAGGAAAAACGAGGATAATAACTTCAAAAGGGATTGATGTTGAAGAAGATCATTCATCATTATATTTTTCACTTAAAGCATTAGTTTCAAAAGAAGCATCAGGACATAGGACTGCATCTGCAAGAACTTTAAGTAAGTTTAATGTAGAAAAAGAAAGCAGGATTGCAGGAGAGTTTGCAAAATTATCTTGCGGACCAAAACAAGGACCAAAAGGAAAATTCGATATTATTCTTTCACCTCTTTCAGCAGCAAGTATATTAGGAAATCTAGGGGATGCTTCTTCAATGTTTAGTGTTGAAGCAGGATTATCATTTTTGGCAGGAAAATTAAATAAAAATTTAGGAAATTTCAATTTAACTGATGATGGAACTTTGAAAGGAGGAATGGGTTCTTCTTCATTCGATGCAGAGGGAGTTCCAACACAAAAAACTGAAGTAATAAAAGATGGGATTTTGAAAACTTATTTACATAATACTTCAACTGCAAAAAAACATAATACAAAAACAACTGCTAATGCAGGGTTGGTTGCACCAGATTCATCAAATATAATTTTAGAAGGAAAAACTGGAAATCCTTTCGATATCAAGAAAGGAATTTACATAACAAATACTTGGTATACTAGATTTCAGAATTATGCAACTGGAGATTTCTCAACAATTCCAAGGGATGGAATATTTTTAGTAGAGAATGGAGAAATAACAAAACCAATAAAGAACATAAGGATTAGTGATAATATTCTAAATATGTTAAAAAACATAGATGTATTCGCAAAAGAAAAAGAGTATATAACTAGCTGGGAAGCAGATTCACCCTATGTTTCATCAAACGTTCTAATAAGAAATGTTAATGTAACTAAACCAACAATATAATGGATAGGTTAAAAGAAAAAATTCTTCATTATTTTGAAGATGGGAAAGGGCATGGATTCGATCATACAGAGAGGGTATATAATCTGGCTGTAAGGATAGCAAAAGAAGAAAACGCTGATTTAGATGTTGTTAAAGCATCAACATTATTACATGATATATGTAGGAAAAAGGAAGAAGAAACGGGCCTTTGTCATGCAAGTGAAGGATCAAAATTAGCACCAAAAATATTAAAAGAATTAAATTTTTCAGAAGAAAAAATAAAAAATGTTGTACACTGTATTGAAGTTCATAGATTTAGCAAAGGATTGAAACCTTTAACAAAGGAAGCAAGGATTTTGCAGGATGCAGACAGACTAGATGCAATTGGAGCAATAGCAATTACCAGAATAATTTCTCATAACACGATGATTGGTAATCCAGTTTATGATCCGACTATTAAACCTTCTGAAGAATATACGAGTAAGGGAAAAACAGCATTAAATCATTTTTTTGAAAAGATATTCAAATTAAAACCAGAAACATTCCATACCTGTTTAGCAAAAGAAATTGCAAAAGATAGATATAAGTTTACTACGGATTTTGTAGATAGATTTATTTCCGAATGGAGAGGGAATTAAGTCTTAGCCGGAGAGAAGTACTTAAATGGGTCTGCATACATTAAAAAGATTATTTTATAAATTAATTTATCAAAACAAAATTATGAAAAGGAGAATATCGCTAATATCATTTTTAATTATTATATTACTAATTTCTGGATGTGAGATTCAACAATCTCCTGAAGAAAACAAGTATACACACTTAGCCCTTAAATTATCTGCCAAGGAATTTAATAAAGTAGTATCAGAAGAACAAAAAACAGAAGAGCATTTCAAATTTATAAATCAATACCTAAAACAAGAAGGTTATTTATGGAAAGTTGGAAAAACCAAAGTACCTCTTAGCCATCCAACTGGACTAATTTTTCCAGAAAATTATAAACCAAAAAAATACATACAGTCTAGAGAAGAAGGGTTACCAGATTATTTTGATTGGAGAGATATAAATGGGAGAAATTATATTAGTCCTGTAAAAGATCAAGGAAATTGTGGAAGTTGTTGGGCATTTGGATTACTTGCTTCCTTTGAAGCAATATCAAAAATATATTATAACTCTCCAGATTTGGAAATAGATTTATCTGAACAACAATTAGTTTCATGTGAAACTTCAGCAGGATGTTGTGGATACGTATCAGAGTGGATAGTACAAGATACAAATTCTTCTTTATATCAGGGGGTTTTTAATGAATTGGAACTGCCCTATCTGGCTTGCGATGCTAGTTCGGGAAATAATTGTGAATGGGAGGAAGGGTGCTCAAATATTGCTATTGGCTGTCAAAATCTCAATGACAATAGTAGTTGGAAAATTACTGAGAATATTAATAATTCGAACTTAAAGAGCGATATTATTAATCATGGCCCAGTTGCTGTTTCAATACCAACTACAAATACGTTCAATAATTATATAAGTGGAATATATAATCCTTCTTCTTCGAATGCAGATCACCTCGTTTTGATAGTGGGTTTTGGGATTACAGAAGCTGGGACAGAATATTATATTGCTAAAAATAGTTGGGGGGACGAATGGGGTCAAGAAGGATATTTTCAACTTTCCCCTTATTCTATTTACTCAGTAGTTTCTATTTTAAAGTTTCCACTATCTCCAGAAGAATTAAACTTAGAAAGGGAATGCTCAGATGAAGATCAAGACGGGTATTGTTTTTGGGGGATCGATGAACAACCAACTTCATGCGAGCAGTTCAATTGTACTGCTGAAATTCAAGATTGCAATGATTTGAATTCGGAAATATATGGTGGGTGCGGTGAGGGTGAATTCTCATTTGGCTATTTAGAAATAAGTGCTTCGGAATCTGCATATGGCACTAAGATTTATAAGAAAGTACTCAGCTCTTGGGAATATATAGGGGAAGTTTATCCTATGAATGATATTGAGTTCACATTTCCGGAAGGAATAATCGAAATTAGATTTTATGACGAATATAATAATAGTGGAGGTATAGGTATATTCGAAATAGTTGAAGGTGAAACGATTCAATTATCGGAGTCAGACATAAATAATTTACTAAATCCCATTCCTGTGTGTGGAGATACAATTTATGAAAATTCGATTTTGATGAATCATTTACTTTGCAGTGAAGGAGATGGAATTTATATTGGTTCAAATGATATTTCTATAAATTGTGATAACCATATGATATATGGAATAAACCAAAATATTAGTATTACTCCGTCTGGAATTTATTTAGTAAATAAAGATAACATCACTATAAAAAATTGTATTTTGGGCCGATTTATTAAAGGCATAGAAGCAAATAGTGGAAATAATTTAAAGATTATAGATAATTCTTTTTCAGACTCCCAGCAAGGATTATCTTTTAATAATTACAAAGATGTTGTAATATCAAATAATAATTTTCTTTTAAATAATTTAGGAATGTCTTTACATTTGATGAACAATACTTTAATTTCAAATAATAACTTCAATCATCATAATTCCATAGAGTTAGATAACCAAGGCGGAATAGATATTTCATTTAGTGAGAATAGTACTTTCATAAATAATTCTTTATGTAATAATACTGGAGTGGATTTTAAAACATCTCATTCTACAAATTTTGGCACAGGAAACCTAATCGGAACTATCATAGTGTATGAATCTAATAATTGGCCCAACTTTGGTGAAGATTATCTTTATTGTAATGAGTCTTGGTATTGTGGTGATGCATACACCCAAACTTGTTCTAGCACCCAACCTCATTATTGTGAAAACGGAGATTGGATAAACAACTGTCAGGAATGTGGTTGCAGGCAAGGGTTATTTTGTCAAGAAGATGGTAGCTGCAAACATTCAAAATTTCCAATTTATATTAGTCAAGAATATCTTTAATTCTTATATTTATTAACTAATTGAGCAATCTTTTTACCATCAACTTTCCCCTTATATTTGCCCATCACGATTCCCATCAAACCACCAACACTAAGGTCTTTATTCTTTTCAACAAGTTTTTTAATTTCAGATTCAATCTTAGAATCATCAACTAGTTTATAATTATCTAAATTTATTTTCTTTCCATTGGCAATTTCAACTAATATATCCGTTACTGCACCTTTGCTAATTATACTAGATTCAAAAGCATCAAGAACAAGATCAAAGTCTTTTTTCTTAAATTCATACTCAATCTTAAATCTTTTTTTAATCTCTTTTGGAATCTCAACTAATACATGTGCAATAAAATTTCTATCAATTTTATATTTATAATCGCTAAATTTAATTCCTTCTTTTACTATCTGTCTTGCTAATTCGGGGTTTAATCCACATTTTTCATATTTCAGAACGATGTCAGAAATTAACTCAACAGTTTCAAGAGAATCTAATAATTTTTTAGTAATCTTAATAGGTTCAATATCAGTTTCAGGATACATTCTTGCAGCACCAGGAATTGGCCTCAAGAAATCACTAGTTCCATCAGAATTTGCTTTCCTAACTTCTGATTTAATCTTCCCCTTCATTTGTCTTTTAACTTCAATATCAATTATTTTGGGCATGGTTTTCAAATCTTGAAATCCCTTTATTTCAACCCTAGTTCCTCTAGCAATAGAAACATTAACATCTTGCCTAATTGTACCTAGGCCCCTCTTAACTTTTCCAGTACTTCTAAGGATCATTCCGAGTTGTTTTGCAACTTCTTTAGCATGCTCAGGGTCTTTTATATCTGGACTAGTTCCAATTTCAATTAAAGGAATTCCTAATCTATCTAATTTATATGTTGCAGATTTTTCAGTTTGTTTTACTTTTCTAGCAGAATCCTCTTCGAGACAAACAACGTCGATACCAACGTTTCCTTTAGAAGTATTCAAATAACCTTTAGTTCCAACTAACATGGTTCTCTGAAATCCGGAAGTGTTTGAACCATCTATAACTGTCTTTCTCATAACTTGAATTTCATCGAATATTTTACAATTTAATAATTTAGCAACCTGCAAAACAATTTCCAAAGCATCTTGGTTAACTCCATGAGGTGGTTCTTCATCAAATTCAACTAAACAATTACTATCTGAGTATCCTTGATAACAAAATTCTTTTTGTTTAGACATTTCATGTTTTGCAGCAACATCTAACTTTCCAGATTCTCCAGAAACTGCGATTAATTTTCTTTTAAATTTTATATCGGGAGTTTCATCTCTAAGCATAGAGGGACAAGAACAAAATAGTTTATTTGTTTCAAGTTGTTGGTGAATTTCCAATCCGGCTTTAAAACCAAGTTTCTTATAATCCATTAAGGAGAAAACACATTCAGAATTTTATAAACGTTGTGGTATCACTCAAGTTTTGTTAATAATCTTTCACTCAAAACAGTTATATCTTCTTCTCTGACAAGTAATCCAAACTCACCATAAACAGATTTAGGAATTAGTAAAATTTCTCTAGGATCGCAACCATAGTCCTCACCAATTGCATCAATATCATACTTATTCAAAATTTCCAGATTTGGGGAATTACAAGTGTAGTGCCACACTTTATCTTCAAGGATTCCAGTAAATTCATACTTATGAAGTTCTCTTATCATAGAAAAGAGAGCATATAGTTATTTTAAAAAACTATTTTTATCACTAAAGAGTGTCAAAAGATTTATAAAGAGAAAGTTATCAAAAAAATTAATTAAAAATGAAGAAATATAATACTGGAAATATAGATTCATACATCTCAACTGAATGTATGGCTGAGTTAAGCGGAGATCATAAAGATGGATATAGTGCAGCATATGGGATTAATGATGAAGAGATGTTGGAAATACTAGTAGAACATAACAATGACCATGCAAATGATACATTTTTTAGAGAAAATCCTGATTATAAAAGAGTTGTAGACTTATATTCTAAGATAATAGGTAATGATAAAATAGTTTGTTTATCTGCACATGGTGGGGATAATGAGTTTGGAGAGTGGGTATTTGAACAAGAAGGAGAAGAATATTCAGTTCAAGATTGGATAAACGAACAAGATGGAAAATATGCTGCAATCTTACTAAATGTATGTAATGAATCTGCAAAGACTATAACTTCTAAGGAAAGTATTGTTTTAGCACCAAATTATATTTGGGGAGATTGTGTAAAACTAAGAGAGGGTGGAAAATTACTAGATTTATATTTGCCAAAAGTAGGATATATTGATTCATATGTAATTGATTATGAAATTGGTGAATTAGAAAAAAAATTAAGAAAATGAGTGAAGATATATTCGAATTAGGATTAAATTTAGAAACAATCAAGGATGTTGTAGATCAATATGATGTAAAATTTTCACACATCGGTGTGAAAGGAAGGATAAATTATGATGATATGTCCATCAGTTTAAGTCCATTATTTAATGATTGTAACACCACATTATTACATGAAATAGTTCACCACCAAATAGACAACGTATTATATTTAGATGATAGATTTTCAGAAAGTGATATTGATGCAATAGCTGCAGAACTTTTGGAAAAAAATGAAGAAATTTATGATTATTTAACTGAAGTAATTGAACAAGCACCATTAGAAGAACGTTTAAGAATAAAACAATATACTTGATACTATGAAATTTGTAAAAGATTTTACTTGGAAACCTGGAATGAATGTAAATACTTTAGTTGGTAATATGGGAAATATAGGGTTTCAGAGTATAGAATTAAACAATGCAGTTGAATCAATAGTAAAGATGAAGAAAGACGGAGCAAAGATATATCTAACTTTTACATCGAATATGGTTACCTCTGGTTTAAGGGGATTTTTTGCACAATTAATAAAACTAAATATGGTTGATGCCATAGTTACTACAGTGGGCGGATTAGAAGAAGACATAATGAAAGCACACGGTGAAGAATTCATTATAGGAAATTTCGCAACAGATGATATTGAATTAAATGAAAAGGGAATAAATAGGGTTGGAAATTTATTTATAAAAAATGAAAGTTATTCAAGATTTGAGGATTTAATAAATCCTATAATAAAAGATATTTATAAGAAAAAAAACAGGTGGGCACCATCAGAACTTTTTAATGAAATTGGAAAAACATTAAATGATGAGAATTCCATCCTATATCAAGCAACAAAAAACAAAGTACCTATTTTCTGTCCAGCAATTACAGATGGGGCATTCGGATTTCATTTATTCATGTTTCAACAAAACAATCCAGATTTTGTCATAGATGTAGTTAAAGATTTTCAAAATATTCTATTAAGTACAAGCCATGATGAAAAGAAAGGAATAATCTCATTAGGAGGTAGTATTTCAAAACATCATGCAATTCTAGCTTGCTTATTAAATGGTGGATTAGATTATGCAGTTTACTTAACCACGGCAAGACACACATCAGGAAGTATGTCTGGGGCTACAACAGATGAAGCAAAGAGTTGGGGCAAAATAAAAGACGCCTCTGACGCAGCAACAGTAATAGGAGATGTATCAATAACATTCCCTTTAGTTATGATTTCTGCATTAGAAAAATTAACAGAACAAGGAATCATAAAAAATGATGAGTAAAGCCAAATTTGTTTTAAGTAAATCAAAAGTTTTAGAACAATATAACAAAATAAAAGAAATTTCTGATAAAGTTTCATATAGCAATAAAACAAATTTTGAAGTTGGGAAGATTTTAGAAGATGAAACAGATTGTTTTTTCAGTGTTCATTCAATAAATTCTTTAGAAACAATAGAAAACAAGTCAAGAGTTTGGTTTTTTGCTCAGGCCTGGACAGAAGAAGAAATATTACAATTATTCAGCTTAGGGGTAGATTCATTCGTAGTTGACAACGAAGTAGATCTAAACAAATTAATAAAACTGATAGATAATAACAAAATAAATTTACTTTTAAGATTAAAATTGAGAGAAAATACAATTCACACAGGTAAACATTTCGTATTTGGATTCAGATCAAAACAAATAAATGAATTATTACCTGCACTAAAAGAAAATAAAAACATTAACGCATTAGGTATACACTTCCATAGGAAAACACAAAATGTCAGTGAATGGTCTTTGAAAGAAGAACTTTCTGAAGCAATACTTGAAGAAAACTTAACAAAATTAGATATTGTAAATATTGGTGGAGGAATACCTGCAGAGTATAAGAATCATAGGCCAGAAATAATAAATTACATTTTTAACAAAATAAAAGAAACAAAAGAATGGCTAAATTCTAAAAATATAAAAGTTATTGCAGAGCCAGGAAGATTTATTGCTGGCCCATCAGTTCAGTTAGAAACTGAAATAGTAAACATATATGATGATAATTTAGTAGTTAATTGTTCAGTGTATAATGCAGCAATGGATACATTCATAGCAAATATTAGATTATTAGTTGAAGGCGAGTTAGAAGAAGGAAAAAGATACACAATAAAAGGATCAACGCCCGACTCAATGGATATTTTCAGATATTCAGTATATTTAGATAATCCAAAAATTGGAAACAAATTAGTTTTTTTAAATGCAGGAGCATACAATTTCTCTACAGAATTCTGTAAATTACCTAAATTAAAAACAGAGGTAATAGAATGAAAAATTTCATGAACTTACCAGAACAATTATCAAATGAAGAGAATTCAAAAGTAGAGATACTGAAAGTTCCATATGAAGGGACAACAAGCTATGGAAAAGGAACAAAAAATGCTCCCTGTGCTATAATTGAAGCATCAAACGAATTAGAATCTTATGATATAGAAACAGATTCGGAACCCTACAAAGTTGGAATTTACACAAAAGAAGAAACAGATCTAACTAACATTAAACCTTCACAAAAGTTTAGGATAGCAATTGGTGGGGAACACTCAATAACATTTAATTTAATTAAGAATTTAAATCAGAATAATCTTTCAATATTACAAATAGATGCGCATGCAGATTTAAAAAATGAATTCGAAGGTAGAAAAGATAGTCATGCTTGTGTAATGAGAAGAATATTTGAAATCAATAACAACATAACTCAGGTTGGAATAAGAAGTTTAGATCAAGAAGAAGTAAATTTCATTCAAGAAAATAAAATAAAAACTTTTTTCATGAAAAATATAAGAGAAGATTGGATACAAAAAGTTCTAGAGACATTAACTGATAAAGTTTACATTACAATAGATATGGATGGATTTGATCCTACAGTTATTCCAGCAGTAGGAACTCCGGAACCTAATGGGTTACAATATAATCAAGTATACTCTTTATTGAGAGAAGTTTTTAATAAAAAAGAAGTAGTTGGCATGGATTTTGTAGAATTAATGCCAAAAGAAGGAGATTTAGTATCGCCTTACACAACTGCAAAATTAATTTATCAAAGTATAGCATTAAAAATGAGAAAAGAGAATTGGTTATAAATTCTTTTTATAGAAATTCATCAGAAATTCTAGGATTAAATTCACCCTTCAGGTTTTCAGTCATTTTCTTGCAGATATTTTTCTCTTTTTGACTTAATAACCAAGCTAATTTAACAAATGCAGTTTCGGAAGTCATATCATCTCCAGAGATAAGATATTCTTGGATTTTTCTCCCAGTAGAATAAACATTCATATTAACCCTACCAAAAGTAGTTTGTGAACACATAACGATAGGAATGCTTTTACTCAATTTTTTCAACTCAGTAAAGATTTTATCATTTTTTATAGTCAAATCATCTATTTTATTGACGGGTAAATGTCCAAGTCCTGTGCCTTCAACGATTAATCCATCAAAATTAGAATAATTAGAGATCTCTTCAGGAATCATATTAGGATGAGATTTTATGAAACCCACTTTAACATTTTTTTCAAATTTATGAACTTTAATTTTTTTATCTTTATTTTTCTTATCAAATACAGTTCTGATATAAGTTATTTTACCATATTCATCAACTTTAGCAAAAGGTTTAGCATTTACAACAGTAAAAGCATCTCTCCTACTACTATGCAATTTTTTAGTTTTCAGGCCTGGCAAGATATAACAATTTTCATCATCAGTTGTAGAATGCATACAAATACCAACTTCTGCAAACTCACTATTAGCAATAAATTGTGCAGCACAGATAATATTCATTCTAGCATCAGTACTGCCTCTATCTGAGCTTTTTTGGGAGCCAACTAATAAGATAGGTATTCCTAGGTCTTCTAACATAAAACTAAGTGCTGCAGAAGTATAGTGCATTGTATCTGTGCCATGAGTTACTATTATTCCATCAACACTACTATGGTTTTTCTTTATTTCTTCTGCTATGAGATTATAATGTGAAAATCTCATATCTTCAGATAATATATTTCCAATTAATTTGCTTTCAATATTTGCAATTTTTTTCAAGGTCGGAAACATTTCAATTAGTTCAGAAGGACTAAACTTAGCAATAACTCCTCCTGTTTTATAATCAACTTTTGAAGCTATAGTTCCACCAGTATGTAATATCAAAATAGTAGGTAAATCTTTCTTATCGGCAACATTAGAAGATTTAATTTTCTCTTCTACTCTTTTCTTGATTAGTTTCATTTTTTTAATCTTCTTTTTATCAATTCCAACATTATATCCATTCTTCAATTTAAGAACGATGTTAGCTTTTGAAGAGTCAGACATCAAACTTCCTTCAAAGGAATCTGAGTCGGAAATTATCTCAACATAATCACCAAAATTCAGGTTTACCATAGCTGATATTTAATTAACACATATAAAAACTTTACCATGCAAAATTCATTTATATCTTAGAAAATATATTTTACAGTTTAAGAACATTTATATACAAAAATCTCAATAAAGAGAATTAGAGTTAAAATTCATTTTTGTTTGGGCAAACAATGTTGAATTTCGGTTGTAAAAAAATCTAAGTTTTTTGGGCATTACGTAGATTTTCTAACGTAAAGAGATATTAATCGGGCAGATCAACACATCTTTTATTTCTATACCTTAAATTAAATTGGGTACTTATAAAAATATAGGTACCAGGGAATACAAAAAAGGGGGCTAAAAAGACAAAATGGAATTTATTATACAAGACGCACTAAAAAGTGCAGAACAAAACCAACAGGTAGACATAGAGGTAGGGAAGGCAAACATAAAAGTTATCGGAGTAGGCGGTGCAGGTAATAATATGGTTTCTTGGTTATACAAAAAAGGAATCAAGGGTGCAGAGATTGCCGCAGTAAATACAGATAAACAACATATAGATATGTCTTCAGCAGATATTAAATATTTAATTGGCAAGGATCTTACGCGAGGTCTTGGATGTGGCGGATTTATAGAAAAAGGAAGAGATGCTGCTCGAGAAGATATTAATCAATTAAGAGATACAATCAAAGGTGCAGATATGGTATTTATTTGTGCTGGAATGGGTGGTGGTACTGGAACAGGTGCAGCACCAGTAATAGCAGAATTAGCTAAAGAAGCTGGAGCAATTGTAATCGGAACAGTGACTATGCCATTTAATATTGAAAGAGCAAGAATAGATAAAGCAGAATTCGGTTTACAACAATTAAGACAAGTTTCAGATACAGTAATTGTAATAGATAATAACAGATTAGTACAAATTGCAGGAGAATTACCAATAAAACAAGCATTTGCAGTTGCAAATGAGTTAGTTTCTACAATGATTAAAGGAATAGTAGAAATAATTGCAGTTCCAAGTTTAGTTAACTTAGATTATGCAGATGTAAAAGCAATAATGACAAATGGTGGAGTTTCAGCAATAGGTATTGGTGAGTCTAGTACAGAAAATAGAGTAGAAGAAGCAGTACAAAGAGCACTATCAAATCCATTATTGGATGTAAATTATAGTGGCGCAACAGGTGCATTAATCCACATAACTGGTGGAGAAGATTTCAAATTAGATGAAGTAAGTAAGATTGGAGACATGATTACTGGAAGTTTGGATCAAGATGCAAATGTAATTTGGGGCGCAAGAATAGAAGATGGTATGGAAAAGAAACTTAGGGTTATGACAATCATAACCGGTGTTTCCTCACCTTATATAGTTGGAAAAGTAGATCCTCAACAACAAAGATTGGCTAACTCTGAAAAAATAAGTAGCGAATTGGGGATAGATAACATACTCCATTAGGACCTTATTTCCTTTTTTAACCCCCCTTAATCTAGGAAGGTCCGTTTCAAGGAGATTGATTTGAGGGAAAAAGAGGTGATAACTTTTTCCTTCTTTTCTATTTTTTTTATTTAATATTCAACCTTTCTCTAAGATTTTTATCAGAAACTAAATATTCAGAACCATGTAGATTATAAATAACATTAAAAAAATCAAGTTTTCTACTAGCAAGGATATGTTCAATATTTCCTACTTCTAATCTATCTCCACACACATCTATGCAATTTCTAATAGAACTTCCATACTTTTCATCTTTTTCAAAAACTTCAATTTCAATATTTCTAGAATCATAGTTTACTTCAGAATTTCCACCGTCAGGATGACAATAACTCCACCCTTTCTTTGAATAAGAGTCAATCATCAATTTTAATTCATCTTCATTCTTTTTCAAATCATAAAATTTAACAGTTACCATGGGGAAAAAGTATTATTATTGCTTATAAAATTTTATGTTGTTGACCATTCATCATAAGAAATAAAGCTTTTTAACGGATATCTATCAAAAGTACCATCTTCATCAGAATAACCTATAGTAATGATTGCTTCAACTTTAACAGAACCATCTTCAGGAATTTTCAAAACTGTTTTAATATCATTTTCATTAAAACCACCAATCCAACAGGAACCCAATTTCAAATCAGTAGCTTTCAGTAAAATATTTTGAACTGCTGCAGAACAATCTTGTTTAGCATAAGTATCTGTATGTTTACCAAACGTTCTTTTCAAATCTTTAATTTCACTACATACAACAATAAATATTGGAGCTTGATTCATCCAACTCTGGTTTGAAGAAATATTAGAAATTAATTCTTTTTTCGATTTATCTTTAACTATTATAAACTTCCAATCTTGAACATTTCCTGCACTAGGTGCGTATCTAGCAGCATCAATCAGTAAATTAATCTTATCTTGTTCAACTTTTTTCGATTTATATTTTCTAATTGAACGCCTATCCTTAATACATTTATCCAAATCCATAACACTAAATAAAACTAAAAGTATATTAATATTTTCCCTTTTCAATTTATATGGATAAGTTAGAAAATATAGAATATTTAGTAGTGCATCATACTGGTCGGAAGTATGACTCTCCCACATTCGTGAAGTTAAGACACAAACTTTTGAGAGGATGGGAAAATAATGGTTATCATTATATGATTGGCAATGGGGCATTATTTACTGAAGAAGGAGAATTATATGCTTGTCGCCCAGAATATTATCAAGGTGCTCATACTAAAGGATATAATGATAAATCACTTTCTGTAAGTTTAATCGGAAATTATGATAAGGCTGCCCCAACAAATGAACAGTTAATAACATTATGTGGCGTTTTAACAAACAAAGCTAGAGAATATAATATTTCTATAGAAAAGATAGTTGGACATAATGAATTAAATAATCATGAGAAAACTTGCCCTGGAAAAAATATTGATATGAATCAGATAAGGGATATAATTTCAACAAGATTAAAATAAATATAATGATATTGGCAAATATTTGCCAATATTTTTTAAAATTAAAACTTAATTACTCTTCAGAACTTTCTTCAGTTGCTTCTTCTTCAGAACTTTCTTCAGTTGCTTCTTCTTCAGAACTTTCTTCAGTTGCTTCTTCTTCAGAACTTTCTT
>JABICB010000001.1 GCA_018652475.1 archaeon | reverse complement strand
TTCAGTTTTTTTCTCTTTTAATTCAGCAGCAGTTGGAACTTTAACTTCTTCTTTAACTTCTTCTTTAACTTCTTCTTTAACTTCTGCTTTAGCTTCTACTTTAGCTTCTACTTTAGCTTCTGCTTTAGCTTCTACTTTAGCTTCTACTTTAGCTTCTACTTTATCCTTAGTTTTAGTTTTAACTTCTTTCTTTTCTTTAGTTTCAGTTGCAGCCTTAACTTTAGCTTCTGCTTTTTCTTCAACCTTAGTTTCAACCTTTTCAGTTATTTCTTCAACTTTGATAGGCTCTTCTGAATATATTTTTACCTTATCTGGTAAATTTACATCCGGAGTTAAGATACTAACTTTTATTCCAATTGAACCTGATTTTAAATGAGCTGTACCCATTCCTCTTTCAGTATGATTTTCAGATATATCTCCTGATTTTTTTAAATATCCTGCTGAGAATCTCCAAGTTCTAGATCTACTACTTGGGACTCCTCTTCCTGCAATAACAATTTCTGCACCTAATGCTCCTGCATCCATTATACTTTTTAAAGTTCTATATCCTGTTAATTTGAATCTTCTTGGTCCGAATCTATCGAAACTATGCACTATGCTTCTTGCAACTGAAGATGCATCCAAAAAGGGACTGTTGATTTCATTAACTTCGATCTGGGGATTTTCTAGTTTGAATCTTTTTTTCAATACTTCGGTTAATTCTTTTATTGTTGAACCGCCCCTCCCTACAATTAATCCTGGTTTTGAAGTGTAAATTAAGATTTTTTCACCCAATGGAGTTCTTTGAATTTCAGTATGACTATATCCCGGTTTATCTAATTCATCGGAGATATACTTCTCTACAAGAAATAAATCCATTTTCTTTTTTATTGTTTTTCTCTCTATCATTTTTCAGATTCCCTAACTACTATTTTAATATGAGTTCTCTTCATTGATCTTCCTCTATGCCTACCTTGATGCATCTGATTTGTACCTTTTCCAGTAATGAATTCAGAGATTATTAATTTCTCAGTTGCTAATCCTTTTTCTTCAGCATTACTTTCTACTGATTTTAATAACATTAATACTGCTTCTGAAGCTTTTACTGGATATCTTCCTGCAGCCATTCCAACTTTATGGGGAACTTCTTTTTTGTATTTCTTCATTGGAACTGCTTGTTTTATTAGTATTACTTCTTCTAACATTTTTTTTGCAGTTTGAAGATTTTTTTTAATAATGAATTTACCAATCTCTACTGAAAACTTTGTTGAAATTCTTAGATTTTTAACATCTACTTTTGCAGTATGATCTTTAACTTCTACTTTCTTTTCAACTTTAGTATCTAATTTAGTATCTACTTTAGTATCTACTTTAGTATCTACTTTAGTATCTACTTTAGTATCTACTTTAGTATCTACTTTAGCTACTATTTTCTTTTCCGTTTTTTTTGTTTCAGTACTCATTTTTAGTGTGTTGATTGTGATGCACTTGATCTTGTAGCACCGATACCTGGTGAAGAATGTTGCAATCTTGTTCTAGTTAAAGCAAACTCTCCTAAGAAATGACCTAACATTTCTGGAACTACCATTAATGCCTCAAATTTTCTTCCAGTATGAATTAAAATAGTTAATCCAAGCATAGATGGAACTATTATTACATCTCTACAATGAGTTTTTATTGTTTTTTTGTAAGTTCCTTCATTTGTTCTTTTCACTTTATATATTAATTTCTTCTGTGCTTCAGTATAACCTCTTTGAAGAGATCTCCTTTGTCTAGAAGGCAATAGTTTACCAAACTCTGTTAAACTCATTGTTTTAACTTCTTCAAGTGATTTTCCGTGAAATTTGAATTCTTTTTTTGCCATTTTTATTTCTTCTTACCTAATCTTCTTGCCCTTATTGGACCAACCTTTCTTCCAGGAGGTGCATTACGGGGAGCAACTTTTGATTTACCAATGTGTCTTCCACGGCCGGATCCAAATGGATGGTCTACTGAGTTCATTGCAACTCCGGAAGTTTTTGGCCATAATTTATTACGAGCTTTCATTGCATAATATCTATTACCTGCTTTAACAAAAGGTTTGTCAGTCTTACCTGTTGAGGCAATGACTCCTACTGTTACTCTGCAAGTATTAGTTACTTCTTTGAATTTTTTTGATGCAAATTTTATTTTTACTTTTTTATCTGATTTTGATACTACTTTTGCTGATCCACCTGCAGCCTTTACATATTTTCCACCGTCTCCAGTTGAATTTTCAATATTAAAGATTTCCATACCTATTTCTACGCTACTTATTGGAACTGTATTTCCTAATAGTGGTTCTGCCTTTGAACCAGATTGTACGATTTGTTTAGTATTCATTCCTTTACAGGCAAGAGTTAATACTCTTTCTTTATTTTCATACTCAATAAGTGCAAGTGGCGCTGAATGTCCTGGGCAATGCATTATATCAAGTACTTTTCCAAAGATTACACTTTCTTGTTCGATTTGATCATAGATTCTATGACTAACCATTCCCTTATAGTTGAAACTGTGTGCCCTATAAGTTGAAGTTCCTCTTCCTCTTCTCTGTGATATTATTCTTTTTCCCATCTTACATTAATCCTAATTCTGTTGCAATATCTATTGCAGGATGATCCCCTGATAAAGTTATATATGCCTTCTTTTTTCCTTGTGGAGTAACTAAAGTATTTATTTTTGTTACCTTAACTTTGAAAGCTTCTTCAAATGCTTCTTTAATTTTAGCCTTATCTGCTTTTTTATGAACAATACAAACAATCCTATTATCTTCTTCTAAGATTCTTACTGCTTTTTCAGTTCCTAATAAATATTTTATTGTATTGTATGGATCCATTTTATTTTGCTACCTTCTCTATTTTTTTCACTGCCACTTTTTTTCCAGTGAATAATTGTTCTTTCTCTAACTTTTCTAATGCTCCTTTTGACCAGATAGTTAATCTTCCGGCTCGTGCTCCAGGTGCAAGTAAAGTTATATTTAATTTATCAACTGAAACAATTTCCAATCCAGGAATATTCTGTGCAGCCTTTAATATTGAATCTGAATTTACTACTACTACTAATGGACCTTTCTTCCGTTGGTATTTTCTACCCCTGGATGTTCCTCTTCCTGCCCTAATCTTCTTTTCTCTTGATCTCTCTAATTCTTTATCTAAATTTAATGCATTTAAAGTTATTAGTAAATCTTTAGTTTTATTTATTGATTCTAATTTGTCCACAACAATAGGTTCAAAGGTGGAAAAACCACTTTCTTTTAACATATCTTTGTTTAATGTTGCAGCCATAGCTGATCTGATTGCTTTCAATCTTTCTTTATTATTAATTTTTTGATCCCAATTCTTTTCTGTCTTTGGTGGGTGAGCTCTCCTTCCTCCAACCATTCCAGAAACTATTGCACCAATCCAAACAAATCTTGTTCCTCTTCTTAATATTACCTTTCTTGGAACTCTTGAGATACCGTGTCCATAACTACCTCTGTAATCTTTTCTTCTTCTAGATACTGTTGCTGAATGTTTCATACCTGCTTTATGAGTTGCACCATATTTTTGCCTTTTATTTGCTTGTGCGGCAACTGCTACTTTCTTTATTAAGTCTGCCCTAATTTCTTCATTGAACTGACTAGGGAAAGTTATTTCAGATTTCTTTTTTCCAGTTATATCTAGTATTGTTGCTTTCATCTTTTAGAGTTAGTACTTATTCTCCTTATATCTTGTTCGGAAATATCTTTTGTTCCTCTTATTGATTTTGTAAATTTGATTAATCTTTTCTTTGGTCCTGGAACTGAACCTTTAATTAATAAATAATTTCCTTTTACAACTCCATATCCTCTGATTCCACCTGATTGGTTTACATCTTCTGGATTAGCACCCATTCCTAAAATTAATTTATTATATTCAGTTCTTGTGTGACATCCCATTTGACCAGTTTGAGGTACTTTGAATGAAACTCTTCTTGGTGTGAAAGGTCCTAAGTTACCTATGGATCTTCTTTTTTTCTCGGACTTGTGTGATTTTAATGTTACTCCAAACCTTTTTACTACTCCCTGAAATCCCTTACCTGTTGTAATTGAGTGAGTATCTATATATTGTCCTGGTTTGAATACATCTTCAAGAGTTATTTCTTTTTCTAATAGTGATTTAGCATATTCTAAATCCCCATTTATACCTAATTCGAATACTTCTGGTTTTTTCTTACCAATTCCAGTTAATTTTGGTTGTGTGTAAACTAATAATCTTAATTCGTCAAAAACTTTTGGATCTTCGACAGTTTTTTCTTTTTTTGGCAATATTAATCTTCGTGATAATTCTTTATCTAATTTTTTTGCAGGGATTTCATCAATAACTTGCAATCCCCTATAATTTTGTTTGTAAACTCGAACAGAAATAGGTTTTATGGATGGGCATTCAATTATAGTTGCTGGAACTGAAATCCTTTCTCCATTTGTCATGCCTTTTTCTTTATCAATAATAGATAAATGAGTCATGCCTGCCTTATAACCTGCAAAACCAATTACTTCATTACTAGATGAATTAGCCCATTGTCTAATCCTTGCTTGCATTCTTTTTGCCCTTACCCTGGGCCAGAATTGCAAACTTCCTGATCTTGGTTTTGTTGGTGTTGCCATTTTTACTTTTTGGGGTAATAGTTCCCTATTTAAATCTTTTGATAGAGTCCTCTCTTAGAATCAGCGACTGCAACGTACAGTAGGGGATTCTAAAGTCAGAATATGTAATTTATAAACCTTTTGATTGGTTAAAATATCCTCTTGACTTATCGTATATTTTTTGTGCATTTATTCTTCGTTCTTGACTTAATACACTATCTTTTTCTAATTCAAAGTTAGGAATTAGCGAAATATAAGAAACGCCTTCTTTTTTTAAATTCTTCCTTATTTCATCCATTTCCAAATGTAATGAACCTATGATTTGATATGATTCACTGGATGCACTTAATCCCAATAAATTTCTTATTGAATTGTTTTTTATTCTATTCTTTTCTATAGACTCGATTATCTTTGGAGAAAAGGAAAATCTATCCCTTTCATATGCAATAGAAATTAGATAATTTGTTGCAAGTCTTGAAAGTTTTTTTATACCTAAGTAATTTGAATAATCCATAATTTCTACCACTTCTAAACTTTGCTCAACTAATAGGCTATCATCAGTTCCCTCAATAGAAATATTTGTTAACTTTTTTCCTTCAAATAGTGGCCTTAAATATTCCCTTTCTATAACTGATTCGAGAGTTGTTTGATTTGTTGGACATTCAATTAGAACCTCGTCGTTATTACTTACTAATTTATTCAAAATTTTACTTATTTGAGTATTTGTACTCCCATGTATATCTCCAATAAGAATTAATTCTGGTTTTTTATTGTTTGGTAAAAAATAATCATTTATTTCATAGTTTACTTCACTTGCAATGGTTTGTACTTTTTCCAAATTTGGTTTTGAATTGATATTTTTAATAATATTTGGAGAAAAACTTAAAGTTAATCCTAATGTCGTCCCGATTAATGCCGAGACAAAATAATCTTTAAGCTTTGAATTCTGTTTCTGTTTCTGTTTCCTCTCCATCTATTATGATTCTCCTAATTATTTTTCCCTTTCTTTTTGAAAACATCCTTGCTTTTTGAAAATCATCTACATATTCTTTTGGAACTATTATATCTTCAATTACAAAATCATGACTAATCTCTGCCTTCTTTTTTAATTCGAAATCAAATGCGAAATCTTTTGCATTTTCTACAGGTAATACAGCTTTGCACCAATTAACTTTCAATTCCTTTCCTGGCTTAGGTATACTTTTTCCAACTTTAAGAGAATAATCTCCTGCAGTTAAATGTAATAAGAAAAAATCATTTTCTTCTATTAATGCTAATAATCGTTCTTTTGTAACTACTTCATCAAATTCTTCTTTCTTTTTTGATTTTATTACTTTACCTTTGATACTTATTTTATTTGATGTATTTGCAATCATCCTTGCAATATCTTTTGCAAGATCATAAGATGCTGAGACTTTTAATAGCCCCTTTACTATATTTATTTTTGACGCTGACCTAGTTTTAAAAATTCCCTTACTAAATCTTATTAATTGTTTATGGTCGTCTGCTGTAGGTTTATTCTCAATAAGTCTTTGTACAAATATCATATTCTTGTTTTATCTTATCTAATATATAAAATTAATGTTATCAAAAAGCATATAAATTTGGTAATTGCTCATTAATTATAGTCCCATAGTGTAGCGGTCAAACACTCAAGGTTCTGGGCCTTGCAACCTGGGTTCGAATCCTGGTGGGACTATATTATTTAAAATGAAAATTGAAAAAATAATTGAAAAGATATTAGAAATTAATCCCAGTATGAAAAGAGAAAATTTAATTCGAAGATTGGATGGAAATATAGAATATATTTGTGAACATGAGGTTGGACATCCCGTTTATTCTCCAACCGAAGATTATATCCATGGCTGCGAGGGTTGTTGCAAAGATTATCGAATATTATCATTTGAAAACCTAAAAGATTAATTTTATAAATGGCTCGAGCAGTTGTCTTGTTATGCTCCTTTAGTGTAGTCCGGCCAAGCACGGTGCCCTCTCAAGGCATCAACCCGGGTTCAAATCCCGGAGGGAGCATTCTAATTTTTTAATAAAATTTATATACTCTCTTTTTCAAATTTAGTTTATGAAAAAGAGACAAAGAAGAAAACTTCAACAAAAATTAAAATTAACATCAAGCTTATTATTAATATTATTATTTGGCATATTTATTGGAGTTATTGGTCAATCCATGTTCTGGGCAAATGAACCTATATCTTCTGAACAAGCTGAAAACGAAATTTTACTGGAAGATAATGTAGGATTCATACGTGTTCCAGCAATTAATTCGAATGGCACAGGAATTAGTACTGAATTGATTGTTAAATTAGAACAGGGATCTGGAAGAACTTTAGTTGATATTGATAATTTATTATTTTGGGCAGATACTCAGAATAGTATAAGGATGGCAAAACTTGTTTCTGAAAATATTACTGGAGTCAATTTAGATAATTATGATCTTACTTTTTCAATAAATGCGAATGCTTCATTGATAGGTGGAGAAAGTGCTGGAGCTGCGCTTACTCTTGCAAGTATTGCAGCCATACAAAATATTATATTAAATAAAAGTGTAATGATAACTGGAACGGTTAATCATGATGGATCCATTGGACCGATAGGTGGAGTTTTAGAAAAAGCTAAAGCTGCTAAACAGGTTGGTGCAATTAAATTTATTGTTCCCTTGCTGCAAGGAAATGAGATTGTTTATGAAACTGTCGAACATTGTGAAACGTTTGGAATAATGGAATGGTGTAGTACTGAACGTATCCCTAAACAAGTAGATATTGCAAATGAAAGTGGATTAGAAATTATTGAAGTTGGAAGTATCGAAGAAGCACTTACTTACTTCATTAGTTAATTATTTAAATTACTGTTTTTTAATATATTCTATGGAAAAATTTTATATTACTACTGCAATCGATTATGCAAATGCTAAACCACACATAGGGCACGCATATGAAAAGATACTTTCTGATGTTCTTGCTAGATGGAGTAGATTTTATGAAAAAGATACATTTTTTCTTACTGGTACTGATGAAAATGCTCAGAAAAATGATCAGGTAGCTAAAGAAAAAAATATCCCAACTAAAGACTTTGTTGATAAAAATACTGAATCTTTTGAAGAATTGTGTAAAACCCTTAATTTAACAAATGATGATTTTATAAAAACAACTCAAGATAGACACATAAAAGTTGCACAAGCTATTTTTAAAAAAGTTTATGACAAGGGAGATATATACAAAAAAACTTATTCTGGCAAATATTGTGAAGGTTGTGAAGCCTTCTTAGGAGAAAGAGATCTAGTTGATGGAAAATGTCCAGAACATAAAAAGAAACCAAAAATAATTGAAGAAGAAAATTATTTTTTCAAACTTAGTAAATATGAAAAAGAAATTTTGAAACTTTGTTCTAGTAAAAATTTTATTGTTCCTTCTGGATGGAGAAAAGAAATAGTTAATAGAATAAAGTTGGATGGTTTGAAAGATATATCGGTTAGTAGGCAAGGATTAGATTGGGGGATTGATACTCCAATAGATTCTGAACATAAAATTTATGTTTGGATCGATGCATTGACTAATTATATCTCTGCATTGAGTTATCCTGCTGGAGCAAAATATAAAAAATATTGGCCTGCAGATGTACATGTTGTAGGAAAAGGAATAAATTGGTTCCATTCCGTTATTTGGCCAGCCATTCTCATGTCTGCAGAGATTCCACTGCCTAAACAAATTTTAGTTCATGGTTATGTAACATTCAATGGCGAGAAAATAAGTAAAAGTTTGGGTAATGCAATTGATCCTTCCGAACTTATTGACAAATATGGCGTTGATCAGTTTAGATATACTATGTTGAAAGATATTCCTTTTGATCAAGATGGTGACTTTTCTGAAAATTCGTTAAAAGATAGAACTAATAATGAACTTGCTAATGATTTGGGGAATTTACTTAGTAGAACCTTGAGTTTATGTGAAAAATATTATTCTGGAAAATTAACTAAACAGAAAAATGATGGATTATTTGAAAAATTAAATCTTAAAAAAATAGAAAAACATATTGAGAATTATAATCTTCATTTAGCGTTAGAAGAAATCTGGTCTTTTGTTCGCGCATCTAACAAATATGTTAATGATAAAGAACCTTGGAAGAATGAAGAAACTAGAGAAGTTGTTTTGTATAACTTATTGGAAGCAATTAGGATAAGCTCACTATTATTATCTTCATTTATCCCAGGAAGTTGCGATAAAATAAACTCCCAACTAGGAATAAAATCTGGAACTATAAAGAACATTAAATTTGGAGTTATTAAAAAATACTCTATTAAGAAAGGAGATATCTTGTTTAAGAAAATTGAATAAAATGGAAATAAACTTTAAAGATTGGCAAAATTTGGACTTAAGAGTTGCAGAAGTTTTGGAAGCTGAAGATCATCCTAATGCAGATAAACTTTATGTTCTAAAAATAAAGCTTGGCGAAGAAGAAAAGACCATCGTAGCTGGAATAAAAAACCACTATGGTAAAGAAGAATTAGTTGGGAAAAAGATCGTTGTATTAGCCAATTTGGAACCTGCAGTGCTACGTGGTGTTAAGAGTGAAGGTATGCTCCTAGCTGCATCAGGTGAAGATAAAGAAAATGTTGTTTTATTGACTGTAGATAAAGATATAGAATCTGGTTCAACTATTGGCTAGATTTTTTTATTATTTTTTTTATTTCTATTGTCCCTTTTATTAATGCTGCTACTGCTAACATTATTCCTGCTAATAGTAATAATAAGTTGAATACTTGATTATTATTTTCTGTCGAAAGCATTGGTTCTTCAATATGTTTTATGGTGATTTCTTTGGTTAACTCATCTATCTCTACTAATCTTATTGTTTCAAATATTAAATCATCATGAACTAATTCTATATGTAGTTCATATTTTCCAGTTAATTCTCCAGGGATATTTAATTCAAACCCCTTAGTCAGTGCAGTTCCTGCGCCGTTGATGTAGATTTCTTTCTCTTGTACTTCAGTTAATATTACAAATCCTGTTAATTCAACTAAATTACTTATATAATCGATTATATCTGAAATTATATTCTGTTCACAATCTTTACAAGTTGTTTCTCCCACTTCACAGATATCGTCTCCACAATAACCTCCCGAAATTATATTTAAATTACAATCAGTGCCACAATAACTACAACTTGAATCATAATTTGGCGTGCAAGGATCATTTGTATTATTTTCTCCCTGATCACATTCTTCTAATTCTGTTTTAATTCCATCTCCGCAAGTATTTTTTGTATAACTGAATAAGTATGATCCTTCTTCTATTGTTTCTAACCAATATCTTATTTTTACATTTCCATTTATACCAGTAGTTGGTATTAGTGTATAATCGAATTTTAGTGATTCTCCCTGGTTTGTAAAAATTCCTGAATCTATTTTAATATCAAAAGGAGTAATACATTTGTTTTCATGACATAATTTATTTTTATCACATTCTACACTTGAAGTACATTCGAAATTTTGTACAGTTCTTCCTCCCGATCCTCCCGCACTTGGAGTAATTACAGTTCCTTCACCCACACTATAATTTGTGAATTGAGTTACTGTAAAGGTGTAAGTATCTGCATCAGTTAATTCTGTACATATGTCTGAAGAACATTCTGCTCCATTTCTGAACGGAGTTCTATTTTCATAGCCTAAACTGTTTGTATTATATAATGTTAAGTTTGCAGAGTTGTTTAATCCTGAATATTGTGTGGAATTTACATAGATATTGTTGTTAGTTATATCTAAGTTGCTTCCCAAATTTAAATTTCCACCATTTCCTAAATCTAAATCAGTATTTGTCCAATTTATTTCCCCAAATGAATTATTATAAATTAAGGTATTTGTATATCCTTCTCCCGAACTATCCTCAATTAACGAACTTATTATTGAAATAGTCAAATTATTATTTCTGAAAATATTCGAAGAGGAGGTTGGCATAATCAGAATATTCTGAGTTCCGGTACTAAGTGTATTATCAGAAAATTCATTATTATCAGAAGTAATTAATTTTAGATTTTTAAAGCCCATTGGAGAAGATAAAGTATTATTATTTATTTCATTGTCATCACTACTTGTTAATTGTAATGTGTATGATTTTGAAGATAAATTATTCCCAGTAACTAAACTACTAATTACTTTATCAAGATTTATTGCAAAATAAAATACATCTATAGTGTTATTTTGTAATGTAATGTTTGTTAATGATTCTGCAGAAATTCCATGATATCCATTTCCATGAGTCATATCTATAATGCAATTTTTTATAGTTACATTATCTTTTTCTGTATGAATCCCATAATCACTATTACTTCCACTAATAGTGTAACCTTGACAATCCAATACTACATTGTCTTCTGTAATAGTTAAGATATAATCTTCTGCACAAGCAGTTATATTTGAAGTTAAGTTGAATGATTCTGTTATATTTGAATGACATTCTCCCAGAATTGTTAAATCGATAGATTCATCAGTACTACTAGTTAGATTTATTTCTCTTGAATCAATATTATGTGTTGATTTGGTAGTATTTAATGTATAATTAGTAAGATAATATGAATTCGTGGAATTCTGATAGTATTCTGTTATCGTTTGTTCAGTTATATCTCCTTTTGAATTTGTCAGTTCTGTAAATATTAAATTACTATCTGTGTCCCATGCTGAAACATTAGCATTTTCTAAATTACCATTAGTGTCATTAACAAAAACATTCAAATACCATTTTACATAGATATCTGCATCGCTGGAATCATTGAATAATATATTACTCTGATTGAATGTTGAATTTATTAAATATTCATTATCACTTAAACTACCGACAATTGCAATATCTCCATATGTTCCACTTTCGTCATTTAAACTTGAATTTAAATTATAAAAAGTATTATTTGAAGAATTGCTAAAATAAACTCCTGAATATGAACTTCCTGAAATAGATATATCTGTAAAAGTATTATTTGTTGAAGTGTATAGTGCAACCCCATTTGCTTCCGAATCAGTACTAGTAAAATTATTTATTTCATTGTATTGTGAATTTGAAATTGCCAAAACATCATTATCTGAACTGGCAGTTATTGATGTATCATTTATTATATTATAATTTGAACTTGAATATAACCAAATTCCCACATTATCTATATTCGTTAAGTTATTATTCTTTATTGTATTATTATTTGAACTTGCATCAAGATATAGCATTGCAGTATTTGTTGTGGTGATTATGTCGTTTAATGTATTTTCTTCTATTCTATTTAAAATTGAAGCATAAAGATATATACTTCCTTCTGTACTTTTTACAATGTTATTATTTGTTAAATTATTTTCTTCTGAATTAGATAATGCGATTCCATAATAATTACAGTTAGTTGTACATGATCCTGAACCAGTAATATCATTTGAGTTGATAGTATTATTATGTGCATCATTTAGTCTTATGGCTGCAAATCCTATTGAAGAAAGAGTGTCATTGATAATATTATCCTCTATTAAATTATGGTCGCTTTGAGTAAGTTCTGCTAATGATAAAAATATTCCATCTCCGTCAAAATTACTAATTTCATTTCCCGTAATATTACAATTACTTGAACCGGGCATTGAGATTGCACTACTTTCACTATCTGAATTACCAAATCCACTTATTGTATTATTTTCAACTAACGTACTATTAGAAAACTCTAACCCTATTCCCTTAAAACTGTAGGTTAAACCATTTTTGTAACCTATTGTGTTGTTTAATGCATGACCTTCTGGCGATGTATCAAAATATATACCATATGAAAAATCTTTTATTATACAATTCTTGACTGTTACATTTTCTGCATTATCTATATTTATTGCAGTCAGATTATAATCGGAAGAGTCTGCCCCATCTATTTCAAAACCTTGACAATCGAATCTGACATCTGAAGCATTTATGTTTATACAGTAATTAGTTGAATTATAATCTGAAATATTTGCATCCAGAGTATAGCTCCCACTTGCCGTTATATTTTGACATCCTGCAAAATTATTTGCATATCCTTTTAATCCACCAAAATCAAATTCTAAATGGTGTTTTCCCTGAGTTAAAACTTTGCTTGTTTCATAGCCCGCACTTTCACAAGAATAATTTTCTATTTTTACTTTATCATTTGTCCAAATATAATCTAATGAGTTTTCTCCACATTTCAAAGTTAAAAACTTAAGATCTTCTAATTCTGTTTCATTTGACCAGGTTGTTCCGTTTATTGCAGATATAGTTAAATCTGCAGTTCCCATAGTCTCAAATTGAACTTCCCATTCCCCTCCCACATTAGGATAAGACTGAACATTTAGTATATTTATCTCTAATTCGAAAGTTTGATCGGAGAGATGTGGAACCACCCATTCAATATAATCTACTAATCCATCTTCATCAGTATCGTATCCTTCAAATTCGAAATTTTCGTTATTATCAATTATCCAATAAAGATTGATTGATTCCAGGGGAGTATTTTCTATTTCTGTATATGCTAATATATTCGTATAATGCACATCCGAAGATATTACTATCTGTTTTTTATTTTCAGTTAATTGTGTTTCTTTTGAAGTTGGAGCAGGAGTTTCATATTCGATTTCTATTTCAGTTACTTCTTCTTCGAAATTTAATTCATGAAATTCTTCTTCATAAGTTACTAGTCCAGTAAATTTGAATATATCTGAAAAAAAGTCTACAATTGTAGTAAACAGCTCTGTTTCTATTGTAGCTGCCCCTGTGATTAAATTTGTTTCTTTATCTTTTATTATTTCTATCTTTGTTGCTTCTTTTGGTAGTTCTATTGAAATATTTTTTATGGGTTTATTTAATATTATTTTCTTCTTCCATTTGACTGGTTTATTTATTACAGCACCATATTGAGTAATCTCTTCTGTTTGGTTTAATTCTATAGTCTCAATAGTTGAATTGATTTCAATAGTAGAATTACTATCTGATTTATTTAGTATTTCTTCTGAAAAATTATTATCACCTTTTGCGATATGTATCTCTTGAATTGTGCCTAGTTCTAAAGATTCTTCAGTATTGTTTTGTTTAATTGTTTGATTCTGTACTGTTAAATTTATTTCTTCAGATTGATTTAATTCTATTGTTTCATTCAGGATTGGAGTTTCATTGATAAAATTATTTGTTTCTTCAATAATTATGTCTTCTGAAATATTATTGTTTTTTATTTGATCAAGAGTATCGTTAATTGGTTCTTCTGTGATATTCAAAACATTAAATCCTGTTATTGCTAAAAAACCTGTTGAAATTAAAAGTAGTGATAAAAATATTATGGATATTAGTTGTAAGTTAATTCCTTGTTTCTTTCTTGTTAGGCCCAGCTCTGCTTCTCTTTTCTTAGCACCCTTACTAGTTGAACCTAAGTAAATGGTTTTTACTTTACCATTTTCATCCCTCACACTAGTATAGAAATACTCTTTGTCACCTATTCTTTTTTTATGCAAATAACCTACACCCCTTTATTAAGAAAATAATGTAATTTATCCTATATAAATGTTATTATAAAAATAAAAAAAAGAGAAAAATTATTTTCTCTTTTTTGTTTTTGTTTCTGTTGTTAGAAATGCTAATCTAACTGAAGAAACTGTAAGAATTAATAACAATGCTCCAAAAATTGAAAGAACAGGAGTATATTTTTCCATTACTTTATTTATGATTTCATCATCACTTAATGGAAGATTATATTCTTTTGTTGTTTCTATGGTTATTGTTGGAAGAATTTCTGAATCAAGATCATATGCTGAATCTAATCCTTCTTCTGCCACTACAATATTATTTATTGTAAGTGAATCATCATCATGGTAACAAACTATGATATCTTCTATTGAGTCTCCACTTACATCTGCTGCTTCACAACTTCCCACCAAAATATTTAACTGAACTGGGTCACTATGTAATGTTATGTATACTCTTCGATTAATATTATTCCCACTTGTTTTTGTTACTTCTATTTCATGTTCTGTTGTTACCAATGAAGAAGAAGTTATAACTCCCACTGATTCATAAGATTCGAAAATAGCGAAATCCGAAATATATCCTGGACTATTGCCCAAGTTCCTAAAGGTGGCAGTAGGTATTGCTGCTAATTTTAAATTTCCATTAAATGTTTCTGATAGACTGGTTAATGTGCTTAAAACTGCTTCAGAATTTTTTAATTTATTCAATATTTCTTCTCTTTCATCAAAACTAATTTTTCCCCTTTTCTTCATATTTTCTTCAGCAGAAAATATAGCTATGCTAGCAGTATTAGATGTTATTCCAGAATGAGAAGTTCCTGCAATAATGTTAAATGCTTCACTTGTTGACCTCATACCAGTATGTTTTGATATTATTGTACCTACATGTGTTGCAGTTTCATAATAAAAGTATTCTCTTTCTACTAGTTCTCTTCCTGCAGTAATAACTAAAGTATTTATTCCATCATCACTATATGTAGAAATGTCTGCTTTTAATATTTCAGTGCAATCGAAAGTCTGCTCCCTATCTCCATTTACTGTCCATGAACATCCTGAACTTATTCCAGAAACAGTTGCAGTTATAGTGGGAGGGTAGGTAGGACTATATTTATAATTTAATTTTGGAGCAGTTATACTAATTGCTCCACCTGTTATATCAAATACTGCTCTAGTTTGGCCTTGCCCTGCATTATTTTTAGCAGTTACTGACAATACATACTCTGCAGAAGGTAAGGTGTTTAATTTTTTTGATATTTCTGTTGTTGGAGAATCACAATCGAATACTTCATTTAAGATTACATTAGTTTCAATTTGAGAACTTATACTTCTTCTTGTTGATATTTCTGCACTATCGTGCCTATCTAAAGAATATGAACATCTTGTTGCATTAGTTATATCAAGAGATAAACTACTATCTCCTATTGTGAAATCTTCTAAAGTTAAAGATATTGTTGGTGCATTATCAAAAGTAGTACATCTCCCACAATCGGATTCACAAGATATACATGTTTCTTCTGAATCACAAGTTCCATCACCACAAGAAGAACCATTTACAGTTATACTTTGACTACAATCTTCTGAACAATAAGTACAAGATTGTGAATATGCTGGACTGCATTCTTGCCCATTTAGAGCTCCACCGTCGCAAGTTTCTGCACCATTGATAGTTTCATCGCCACAAGATTCAGAAGTAGTACAACTATTCCACCCATCACAATTAGAGTTACAGGTTTGAGTTCCCGAATAATCATCCAGTGTGCAAGATTGTGAATTACTATCACAGGTTTCTCCAGACCCCACATTGCCATCTCCACAAACTATGGCGGCAACGCAAGTCCCTTTATTACAAGTATATCCTGAACAACATGAAATTTTCCCACATGTTTTCGGATTTGTACATTTACTAGCATGACCAGTAATGCCTAAAAAATCTCCAAAATTGCCAAACAACTCACTGAAACTAAATGCATGTGCTGCTGGAACGACTAACATTAAACTAATAAAAATTATTACACCTAACTTTTTCATATTCAATACCACCTCTGATAGTATGAATATTACTAATATTGTTAATTTAAATAGGTTTTGATTATTTTTTAGAAAATAAGAATGGTCCCGATCGGATTTGAACCGACGACCTCTCGATTATCAGTCGAGTGCTATAGCCAGACTAAGCCACAGGACCATGTTTGAAAACTATATTAAATAATTTATAAAACTAACTATTAAGGTAAAAATTTACTTACTTCTTTAATCTTTTCTGGAAGGTAGGTTTCCATTACAAAATTAAGACCATGCGCTGCTAATGCTTGCTGTTCTACCCTCTGCCCACCTTTTTGCATTTTCTCTAATGCTAATCTCCATTCACGGTGTTGTTTAACAAATGGATCATTTTTTATTATATCTTTAATTTTTTTCTTATCAACATCTTTTAATGGGTGAGTAGGTAATTTATATTTTTGAATATCTTCTGGAGTTACACCTAAAAAACTTGCTTGAGGAACACAGAAAAATTTATTTATATGTGCTGCATTTCCTGAACCTACCTTTAATGTTCTGTAGATGCTCATATACCCATAAGGATCCCCATCTGTGAATACATAAACTGGTAATTTTTTATCATCTGCTAATCTTCTTATGAATCTCCTACATGCTCTTGTTGGAACACCTCCCATTGAGATTAAAATACAATTTGCAGTTTTCCAATAATTATGTTTTACTAATCTTTGAAACATACCTGCAGTTTCTATTGCTAAAATGAATTTTGCATCTGTTTCAAAACCTAAATGTTCTACTGAACTTGGAATTGAATATGCACCGGAACCAAATTTTGTACAATCAATCTTTAATTCTTCTCCCGTATTTTGATCTTTATCTATAACTGTTAATTGTCCAGCTATATCTCCACCTTTTTCTTCAGGTACAAATCCTAATTGTTCTCTATTTACCATGAACATTGCTTCTACGTCGTCCATTACTGAATCTGATTCTCTTTGCTCCTTAAACCTTGCATCGCCCCAATTCTTTGAAACATAATATGCTTCTCTCTTTGTTGCCATATCTTTTGTTTCTACTATCTGTTTTGATAGGCCCATCATTTTTAGTGATTGAGCAAATGATTTTATTGTGTTTACAGTTAGTTCTCTTTTCTTTTTTGCACCCTTTAATTCGAAGTAGCCTATCTTTGGATCATAATTAACATTAGTTAAAGATCTGATTGGAATTGTCAGTTCTGGTTTTTTCTTTTTGTTAATTGTTTCCTTAACTCTAGTTGCTGTATCTTTGATCTTTGTTAATACTTCATTCATTTTCTAGACCTCTCCAAGGTATCTTTTAAATTCCTTGTTATTTCTTCTTCATTTACATTTCCAAGAATCTCATTTAATGCTTCTCCAATAACTGGAACGTATTTTTCTAAATATGAAAGTTTTTTTGCCTCGTCCTTTTCCTTTCCTTGTTTCCTTAGGTATTTTCCTAAATCCCTTCCGCACTCTTGGACTGCCAACTTTAATTCTTTAATTATTTCAGGATAGTGTGCAATCGCTTCCTTACTTTCTGAAGTGAAAGGTACCCAAACTGAAGACATGTGCACTACAATAACTACTGGGCCATTTGGTAAATTTGAACCTGATTGTTGTAATCCATATTGTTTCCAATTGGTTTTTGAAATTGATTGTGTTATTCCACAAGCTGACTTTTGATATTGTAATGGAACTCTATTTGCGAACCTTATTATCTCTGCAGGAGAATCTTTTTCTAATGAACCCCCATATGCAATCGCTGCCTCTACCTTGAAGGGATTTCCCCTATATACTGATGCTGTTCTTGTTACTGCCTTAAAAAAATCTGCATCAAATTCTTTTTTCAAACTTCTTTCCAAGAGATCTTCCCCAATCGGAGATAAACAATCTGTTTGAGGTGCTATAAATTTTGTATTTCTTAACGCCTGAAGTAAATTATCTGCTTCATTCTTTGCAATCCTTGACGGCCTTGCATTAGGATATAAGTTTGCTTCCCCGCAGATTTGTTTTGCAGTTTTTGAACCAATTCTTGAAAACTCAGTTGTTAGAAATGATTGTAATGTTCTTGAACTAGTTCCTTTTAACATATCAATTAAAATTCCTAATTCTATTCCATCAGGATGTGGTTTAATTTCTTTTGCTTTAACTGGTAATTGATTTGTTGCTCTTTGATATTCTATCTTAGATCCATCTGGTTCTATTAATGTTAATTTTGCATGAGGATTTGCAACTGCAGTGTATTTAATATATTCTGCAACAGATCTTTTCCCCCTGTGATATTTTCCTTCCATTTCTATTGCAACACGAGTACCATGATTCCTTGTCCATTCTGTTTCAATGTCTTTGGTTATCTCTGGCTCATTTGTTTTTGTGTCTAAATGTAGTTCATATGATCTTGCTGGTTTATGTTCTCCTATTCTAGAAATAACTTTTATTGGTTTTCCGGTTGTTAATTGCCCATAAAGTGCAGCTGCAGAAATACCTATTCCTTGCTGACCCCTCGTTTGAGAAAGTTTATGAAACTTTGAACCATATAATAATTTTCCAAATATTTTCGGAACCTGTTCTTTTATGATTCCAGGACCATTATCTTCTATTGATACTATAAACCTATCTTTAGTAGTGGGTTTAATTTCTACTATAATCTCTGGTAGAATATTTGATTCTTCGCAAGCATCTAAGGAATTATCTACTCCTTCTTTGATTGTTGTTGAAATTGCCTTTAGAGGATTATCAAATCCCAATAGGTGTCTATTTTTTGTAAAGAATTCTGAAATTGAAATGGATTGCTGTTTTTTAGCTTGCTCTATAGCATGATTCATTTCTTTTGGTGAGTCGGACAATTTAACTTGCATAGAATTAAGAATTTTTTGAAGAGTATATAAACTTTATTGTATTTCTTGACTAAAGTCATCTAATTTTTCTTTTTCTAACTGATCGTCGATCCATTGATATACATGACCGTGTTGTGAACCGTGTAAAATCATTTCTACTGCCCTTCTCGCAATATGAACTTTATTTATCGGACCTATAACTCCTACTGTTTTTCCATATATTGATAGCTCACAGTATGTCTTATCTTCAATAGTTTTTTTTGCTTTTCCTTCTGTTCCGATAATTCTTGATTTTAATCGCTCTTCTTTCTTTTGTGATTTTCCAGCATATTCTTTTATGCTTACTAATTCGAATACATTATCTTCTTCTAATAATTTCAAGGCCTTTAATGGATTAAAACCTCTTCCTATTGCTTTTACTACATCTCTCGTTGTGAAAACTTTTAGAGAATCTTCTCCTTCAATTTTAACATCGCCATTTGCAGAGTCTACGATTAATTTAGTAGAGGATATTTTTTCAATCTTCCTCCTCATAGAACCTTTTGTTCCTACTAATACTGCAACTCTTTCTTGAGGTATTTTTACTTCTTCTATTGCCATTCTTAAAATTCGTTGAATTCTGAAATTTCTTTCAAATATCCTTTTTGTTTTAACCAAAATACTTGGTTTTTATTATATTTGTAAACTATGTCTCCTTTTGTGTCTGCTTGAAACTCCCAAGGTTTGATTAAGACTATGTCTCCTTCTCTTACCCATAAAAATTTCTTTAATCTTCCTGGTATCCGGCATAATCTTGACTTACCATCAAAGCAAGAAACTGTCATTCTCGAACCGCCCAATCTTTGAACCACTGAACCTAAAATTTCTGGTGCTCTTGGAGTTCTTACTCTTAGGGGCTGATTATCTTGTTGGTGTTTTCCTTTCTCCTTTGGTGCCATACAGAATTAGGAAAAAAATTAACTTATAAAGGTTTTGAAAGGAATTTGATTATATTTTTCCATGTTTTTTATAATAAATATAATATAAACGAATTAATATTAAGGTAGGTATTAATAATAATATTCCAAATATTATTGCCAGGGGCATCAAATTTTTATCTATTCCTGCTATTGCCCCATTAAATCCATTTCCAAATCCCTCTACTTTTGTTATTACTATAGAATTGGTTTCTGCTATGACTTGTTTTATTAATAAAATTATGAAAAATAATTGCGATATAATTTTCTTCATATTCATGTTTTATTTCCTTTTCTTTTTTGTAATTTTTATAAACATATAACTAATTGCTACTAACACTGCCCCTAATAATATTGCGAAAATAAATGTTATGTTCTTGATATTTATTGGTTGATAAATTTCAGTTGGACAAATATCATCTACAAACCCAGAATAGTATAGATATTCTTTTCCCATTAACCTATCTTTATTAAAACACCCTCTAGTTCCATGGTAATTTGTTAAATCTTCTAATACTCCCATTGCTAATAATTGGTGTTCATAAGATAAAGAAGGATTTCTTTCAATTGCATATTTTGCTGCATCTTCTTTGTTTTCTAATGCATAATCCCATCCTTTTAGGCTTGCGACAATAAAATTCTTTACTAAACTAGGATTGTTTATTATTGTCTCTTCCTTAGTTACAATAAATCCCGCATAAGAGCCCGCACCATGATCTGAAGTATAAATTGTATTTACTGGATATCCTGCAAGTTCTGATTCTATCGGTTCATCCCATGCATATCCTGACCAAACATCTACAACCTCTTCGTAAAATAAACTAATGTTATCCCCAACACCTACTTTGATTATATCATCTGCATAAGACATACCTAGATTTTCTAAGATCTTCTTTATTTTATTTCCCCATATTAAATCTTTAATTCCTACTTTTTTATCCTTGAAATCCTCTGGCGTTTCGATCCCTTAATCTATATGGGTGAACAATACTCCAGGATGTTTTTGAAAAATTGCAGAAACTGCACGCAGATCATACCCTTCTGATTTACTTGTTATTAAATCTAAACACTCCATTATTGCAAAAGAAGCATTTTGTTTTTCCATCTCTTCGGCATTATATAGGCCAGCCCCTCCTGGAATTAATTCAACAGATAATCCAAATTCTTCATAATAACCTTGTTCAATTGCAGCATAATATCCTGCAAATTCTACTTCATGCTCCCAATTAAGTTGTACCTTTATGGGAGTCATTTCTTCTGCAGATGCAAAATTAAATACTAAGAAAATCATACATAGTATAATTAATAGTTTAGTTAACCTCATTTTATTAATGTTATATAACTAATAACAGTATAATTTGAAAAAATTAGAATATAAATGTTTCGTGACTATTCTTCGTCTTCTTCAGGAGGATCTAATCTAAATAACACAGTTATTCTGTGTATTTGTTTTCCTGCTTTTTTATTTAATCCAACTAGAGATCTTGTTACTTTTGAGGTTCCCTTGAATTGTTTTTTTAATTTTTTTATTAATCCAAATGCAAATTTTGCTGAAGAAACATATATATCGACACCTTCTTTTAATTTTTGTTCATGTATTACATCAATATTATCTTTTTTAATTTTAATATATACATATTCATGAAGTTTTTTGTCAAATGGTCTAAGTTGTATTTTTGCTTCATATCCTTGCCCTATTAGTAGTCTTACCATTTTAAATTTGAAATAATTGTGCATGAGGAATTCCATCAATAACTAATACGTTATCTTTTTCTAAAATTCCTATTTTTTCTGCCAGATTTATTGATTCTTCGCCAACTAAGTTTAAGTTTTTAGCTTCTTTTATTAGTTCTGAAACTTCTTCGACTGTTTTTTCTTCACCTTTGTAAAATTGTTCAGAAACTTTTAATTCTAATTCTCCTTCTGTGAAAGTTTTTCCAACTAAATTTGTATCACAAACTGAAACTACTTCGTTATCGCCCATTATATGTATTTTTACTAACATGTTATAACCTTGCCTTTACAGGATGCTTTGCACCACATGCCTGACATTTCAATAATAAAATTCTGTTTTCTCTAATTAATTTTGTATCTGGTTTATTACAATCCTTACAAATGACAAAATCATTTGCATATTTTTTTATTTTTTCATTAATTATATGTGAACTAATCTTTCTTCCAATAATTAATTTTCTTTTATCTATAAATCCGGGTGCTGCTAATTCTCTTTGTAAATATTTCAATAGCTGTTTTGGTTCCCTTCTTAATTTTTCTACAATATCCATAAAATTTGTTATGATTGTTTTTGTTTTTTCAACATAACCTTTTGTTAAAGGAATTTCGAATCTCTCTTTTGATTGTATTCCCTTTGGTACTTTTTTTATTCCTCTGCTTAATAATTCTTCATATGATGTCATTCTATAATTTTTACCTTGCCTTTCTTTATTTCAAAGATTTCCCCTTCTTTTAAAAGTTCCTGTATTAGGGAATTAGCCGATTCTTCATCAATTCCTGAAGTTTCTATTAATTCTAGAATGTCCATCCCTTCTTCAGATTTACTTCTTGAAATAATATCTAACAGATCTTGTCTTGATCCCTTTGATAATTGGGAACCTGAATCTAATTGTTCCTCTTCAACTTCTATCCCTATAGATTCTACTTTAGGAGAGGTATTTACTTCTTCAGTAATTGGTTCTTCTGAAATATTTGAAGAAGGTTTCTCTGCAACTATGCTTGGCGCACCATATTCTTTCGTTAATTCTATTTTTCTAACTTCTACCCATCGAGGATTTTCTATTTTTTTCACTATTTCTGGTAATATGTACCTTAATCCATTATATTCTTTGATCTTCCCAATAGTTAAAATAATGTCACCTACTTCAATCCCCTCTATTATGTCCATCTCTTCCTTCCAAACTTTTAGAGGAATTGTTTCTGTGCCATCATCTATACTCAATGATGCATAACTTCCATCATCATTATTGAATTTTTCAACTGCTATTGCTATGATATTCACTCTGGAAACTTGTTTATTCCTTATCTGAACAAAATTTGGTTCCCACTCCCCTTTCTGTTGGATATATTCATTATTGATTAAATCAGATATCCATGCCTTGTATGCTGTTTGTCTTCCTTGTTGTAACATTTTTAACCTGTTTTCTGGATGAAACCTCTCTTTGGTTCAAAGAGTTCTCCAGACCTTTTTAATTGTTCAAGTATTTCTTCAACCTTGTCTTCCTTTATTTCTTTTTCGGCTGCTTCTGCCATTATGCTTTCTAAGGGTATTGCACTTATTCCTGTTTCTGTCAATTTTGTAATAATATCTTTTATCACTACCATTTTTCCCCTTCTTGAGGCAGGAATTCCTGTTGAAATTCTGTCTATATCAATTTGGCCAGTCTCTTTATCAAAACCTACTTGTTGTAAAGATGATTGTAATAGTCCTGTTGCCAATTGTGCATCCTCCACAGTTACTTCCTTGTGTAATCTTATCTTTGCAGATGCTTCTGCCATTCTAACTAATGCCTCTAACTGCCTTGGGGATATTGGAACTGGTTTAATTCCCCCATCTCCTGAATCTGCGCTCCCCCTTAATCCTACATAATAATCCCTGATTACATTTAGTGCAGCTTCAGTTAATTTTGGTGATTGTGATTTTGCATAAGATATGTATTTTTTTAATTTAGGAATATCGAATGGTACTGGGATAGTATCTTTTTTCTTATATGATGTTAATACATGAGTTGCTATTCGTGTATCTTGTTCTTTGTTCGGTAAATCTCTAATGATGAATATCAAATCAAATCTGTTAATTAAGGTAGGTGGCAAATTTATTTGATCAGGGATTAAACTATCTGGATCAAATCTTCCATGGATTGGATTTGCTGCAGCCAACACAGTAGTTTCTGCCATTAAAGTTGCTTGAATACTTGCTTTAGAAATTGTGATCGTTTGTTGTTCTAATGCTTCGTGCAGAGCACTTCTATCTTCTGAAGACATTTTATCTAACTCATCAATACAACATACACCTTTATTTGCTAAAACCATTGCTCCAGCTTCGAGACTCCATCCTTTCATAAATTCATCTTTTACAACTGCGGCAGTTAAACCTGCTCCAGATGCACCCTTACCACTTACAAATCGTCCCTTTGGTGCACTCTTTGAAATGAAACTTAATAATTGTGATTTTCCTGCTCCAGGATCTCCCACTAAAAGAAGGTGGATATCTCCCCTTCTTTTGATTCCATCACTCAATACTAATCTTGATCCTCCTACCATCTGTAAAACTAATGCTTTTTTTATTAGATCATGACCTAAGATTGAAGGTGCTATGGATTTTACTAAATTCTCTAATACATTTGGATCGTTAGCAATCTTCCTGAATTCTTTTTCTTCTTTTTTTGATATTTTAATATCTTCATAGGTTTCTTGTACTGGATCTACATGATTTGCTTCCATTGCTATATCGAATCTCGTTGATGCTGCCCCTGTTTTTAGCAAAACTGGAATTTCTTTTACAATCCCTGTTATAGTTATCTTACTTCCAGGAGTTGTTCTTTTCTCCATCTTTGGATCTACTAAATCTTCCTTTAGGAAAATGGAAAGTCTCTTTGGTTGCTCCCCTCCGTCTAGTGTTTCAGGTGATTCTTCTAATACTACTCTTTGAGCATCAACTAAATCTTTTGATTTTAACTTGAATTTACCCTTTCTTCCACAACTACACCTAGAAGGTTCTCTGAATTGATTATGATCTACTTGTAAAACTGTCAAAAGATTTCCACAACTTGGACATTCAAACTTTGCAGAAATTACTTGCGGCCTTACATCTGAAGATAACCTTACTAATCCTGTTAAACTCAGCAAAGATCCCAAATTCCTGCTCCTTATGTCCCTTAGCCTTATATTTTGTGATTTTGGTAACTTGAAAAACCTCACTCTAATTCTGAAATCTATGGGGAGATCTAATTGTTCTACAGCATATTCTGCATTTCCTATTGCTTCAATAGGGTTTGCTAGAGTTTGCTCTGCTAATTCTACATCAAACTTCGATAATTCTGAAAAATTTACTTCAAGAAATGGTTTACCCTCTTTAACAATGGCATTTAGCTCTTTCGATGAGTTTGTTTCAAAAAAATCTTTAAATTTTTCAATCTGTGTTAAAGAGTCATCAGACATAAAATATCATCCCCCAACGTTTGGAGGATGAAGAACCTATATAAATTTATTTAAGATTTTTTAGTACTTTTATCAGTTGCTGAACCATTTCCCTTAAGATTTTTTAGTACCTTTATCAGTTGTTGAATCGCTTCTTTTAACTTTATCTCAGATACTGTTCCAGTACATACTATCTTTCCATTACTAAATAAGAGAAATGTTGCTTTTGTTCCTGCTAATTTGTATACTAATCCTGGGAACTGTTCTGGCTCATATTCTGCATTAGCTAGTTGCATAGCTAATTTATTTAAATTAAGATCCATTCCAATTTCTCCAGAAGCTACCATATTTTGTACAGTTATTTTTGGTTTTATTGTTACATTAACTCCAATTTTTGCAACATTTTTTATGATTTGATTTATGGACTCTCTAACTTTTGCCATAGATCTAGCCCCAGTACTTACTACCTTTCCTGAACTAAATATAAGTGCAGAAGTTTTTGGTTCTCTTATCCTCATAACTAATCCTGGAAATTGTTCAGGATTGTATTCCGTGTTTGGCAAAGCTTCTGCCAATTTGATTAAATGTATATCTTGTTCTAATGAAGTCGAACATACAATATTTACGATTTTTACTTTTCCTTTAGCCATTATTATAACCCCTAATAATTAATAGGTATTTATAAAGAAGGGAGGGAAACTTATTTAAAACTATTTATAAATTATTTTACTTCAAAATTTCTAAAAAAGCTTTAAAATATTTGTCCTTAATCTTGAATTCTATAACTTCTCCGTACTCTTTCTCTTCGAATACTAGGGAGGTTGCACCCACCTTTTCACTAATGGCGTCGGCAAAAGTTGAAACATCAATATCTCCAGTTATTGCAAGATTTATTTTTTGTGATCTCTCTAAATTCAATGTCTTTCTTAAATCTTGTATTTTTCTAGTTACTTCTCTGGAATATCCTTCCTTTTCAAGCTCTTCCGTGGAATGTGTATCTAATACTATATATCCTTGTTTGAAACTACTTGATATGAACTCTTCTGGTAATGATTCCTTGACTATTACGTGACTACTATTTAATTCGAAATTGTTTACAAATGCATTATCTCCTTGTTTTAACTTCTCTAAAATTTCAGGAGTTATTCCCTTTAACACCTCTGGTGAATCTTGTTTGAAATCCTTACCAATTGCTGAATTATTTACCATTACTTCTACTTTTGTTTCTTTGAATTCCTTTTCGACATGAATTTCTTTTATGTTTAATTTTGATTTTACTAAATCTGATAGGCTGTTTAATGTTCTTTGTACTTCTTGGTCTTTTGTTACTATAACTATTCCATTCAATGGCCACCTTACTCCAGTCTTTGCTTTTTCCCTGGCAGATAAACCTGCTTGAATTAAATCATCAATTATTGCCATTTCATTTTCTATCAAATCATTTATTTTTGTTGGATCATGCTCTGGCCAAGAAAACATGTGAACACTCTCTTCTGTTAAATTGAATGCTTCTTTCATATTCTGATACAGTTTCTCTGCTATGAAGGGAGTAACTGTAGAGATCATCTTTGTTGTTTCCATGAGAACTGTATAAATTGTGTTTAGAACTAATTCTGGTTTTTCTAAAATTTTATCCCTAGTGAATTGTATGTAATCTCTACTTAGGCTCAAGAATAGGTCTTCTAATAATCCTGGCACCTTATCTATATTATAAAATTCATAATGTTCAGTTACTTTCTTTATTGTTCTATGTAATTTTGATAGAATGAATTTCTCTTCTGCTCCTAAATTATCAATTTTTACCTCAGTAGGATTTATTCCTGTAGCCTTTGCATAATTTATTAGATAGGTGTGTAAATTCCAAAGTATTGATAAAGTTCTTTGTTTTATTTTTGCTTCTTCCCAACTAAAACTTATATCTTCACCTGCATTTATCTGAGTTAAATATAATCTGGTCGTATCTGAACCATGTTTATCAATTAATTCATAAGGGGAAATTACATTTCCTAATGATTTTGACATCTTTACTCCATCTACTCCCGTCAGTAACCCATGAGAATAAACTGCTTTGAACGGTACTTGTCCTGTTGCGATCATAGATGAAACCATCAATAGATTAAACCAGCCCCTAACTTGTTCTCTTGCTTCTAATATAAGATCTGCAGGGAACATTTTTTCAAATAATTCTTTTTTTTGTGGATGATATAAACATGCCCATGATGCTACTCCGGAATCTATCCACACATCTAATACATCAGGTATCCTTGTTCTCGTTCCACCACAACTACATTTTAAAGTTATTTCATCAATCCAAGGTTTGTGTAAATTTTCTGGACTTTTTCCGGAATACTCTTCTAATTCTTTCCTTGAGCCAATAACTGTGTAACCATTACAATCCGCACATTTCCATATTGGTGCAGGAGTTCCCCAAAATCTTTGTTTGGTTATTGAATTATCCCTTAGATTCTCTAGCCATGAAATGAATGCATTATTTACTGTTTCTGGAACCCAATGTACTTTCTTGTTTGACTCCAACATTTTTTCTTTCAAATCTTCTATTTTGAAAAACCATTGCTTTGTTGTTCTAAATATCACCGGAGTTTTACATCTTTCACAATGTGCATAATCATGTAAAACAGTTTCTGTATCTAATAATACTTCATCTTCTTCTAATTTATTTATGAATTTCTGATCATCTTTTTTTGCTATCCAGTCGGCCATTTCACCAAACTCTTCAGGAAATATTCCTGATTGGTCGATTTTATTATAGGGAGGAATTCCGTATTTTCTTCCAACTTCATAATCTTCAGGGCCGCATCCTGGTGCACAATGAACTAATCCAGTTCCTGCTTCCAAGTTTACATATTCTTTTGATAATATTACGGTGTGGACTGCTTCATGAGCTTTCTTTAAAATTTCAAAATCTTTTATATCTTTATTCCAAGGGTGTTCATATTCTAATTTTTCTAACTCTTTCCCTTTGAATTCTTCCAAAATTGAATAATCTAAATCTAATTTATCTTTGATTACTTTGTCTGCCAATTCCTTTGCAATGATCCATACTTCTTCTCCTACTTTTGCCCGAATATAATCTATTTCAGGATTTACCATTACTGCTAAGTTGAAAGAAATCGTCCAAGGTGTTGTAGTCCAGATTATGATATGTTCATTTTCTTTATTTTTTACTTTGAATTTGACAAAAATAGATTTATCTTTTATTTCCTTATAATCACATTCATGTTTTGCTAAAGCAGAACCACAATTCCTACACCAAGTCATAGTTTTCTTTCCCTCGTATAATCTGCCTTCTTCTTCTGCTCTTTTTATTAACCACCAAACACTTTCCATCCAATCTTCTTCTATTGGCATGTATGCATTTTTGTAATCCATCCAAATCCCTAATCTGAATAAATCATCATTCATTACCTTTGCATGGTTTTTTGAAAATTCCATACATTCTTTTATGAATTTACCCATTCCATACTTTAATATTGATTCTTTTGTTTTTAATCCTAATTTTTCTTGTACTTTTGCTGCAGTAGGAATCCCATGCATATCATATCCTGCACGATCCCAGACATGTAATCCTTTCATATTCTTATATCGTAAAACTAAATCTTTTAATGAATTATTCCATGCGTGGCCCATATGTAATTTTCCTGAAGTGTAGGGTGGACCTTGTAAAAAATAGAAAGGTTTGTTTCCTTTATTCTTATCTCTAACCTTTTTGTAAATATTGTTATCTTTCCAAAATTGTAATACTTCTTCCTCTATCTTATTTGCTTCATACATCTTATACCTTTTCTGTTAATTTTTAGTTTAAATATGTTTCTAACTTTAATGGATATAAACTTACATAATGTTTATAAAATCCATCTTGTTTCATTGAATATGTTTACTGAAAAATATAGGCCAAAGGAATTTGCAGATGTAAAGGGACAAGAAAAAATCATTCCTAGATTAAAATCCTTTGTTGAACATAAGAATATGCCTCATTTATTACTTACTGGCCCGGCAGGCATCGGTAAGACTACTCTTGCCTTGATAATCGCGAAAAAAACATTTGGTGATGACTGGAATCATAACTTTCTTGAATTAAATGCTAGTGATGAGAGAGGAATTGATGTTGTTAGAGTAAAAGTGAAAGATTTTGCAAGAACAAAATCGATAAAAAATGTACCTTTCAAAATTATATATCTGGATGAGTGTGATTCATTAACTAAAGATGCTCAACAAGCACTTAGGAGAACTATGGAAACATATTCTAATAGTTGTAGATTTATTCTTAGTTGTAATTATTCTAGTAAAATAATAGATCCCATTCAGTCACGATGTAGTGTGTTTAGGTTTAGGCCACTTAGCGAAGAAAATGTTAGTGAAATGATAGATAAAATTATTGCAAGCGAAGGTCTTGAGTGTAACGCCGCTGCAAAAAAGGCAATATATGAAGTTAGTGAAGGTGATGCTAGAAGAGTTGCCAATATATTACAAAGTTGTGCATCTGTAAGTAAAGATATTACAGAAGATTCAGTATATGAAATTGTTTCTGCAGCCAAACCAAAAGAAATTGCAGAAGTTCTTGCATTTAGCGTTGCAGGAGATTTTGTCAAGGCTAGAGATTTATTATTGAATACTATGTTGAAGCATGGTTTATCAGGAATAGATGTAATAAAACAAATTCAAAAAGAAGTTGTTGATTTTGAAATTGATAATAAACAAAAATTAGACATGATTGCGAGATGTGGAGATATTGAGTTTAGATTAGTGGAGGGTTCTGATGAATTTATTCAACTTGAAGCTTTACTAGCTAGTTTTGCAAAATGATATGGACTAATAAATATGCGCCAAAAACTCTAAAGGATGTAAAGGGCAATACTGATTCATTGTTAGAACTTGAAGATTTTATTTTAAATTATAAATCTCAGAAGAAAAAAAGTTTATTACTCCATGGGTTGCCAGGAGTTGGTAAAACATCTTCAGTTTATGCAATCGCAAAAGAACATAATTTAGAAATTCTAGAAATTAATGCCAGTGATATTAGAAACAAAGATGGAATTAATGCAGTATTAGGTAATTCTGTTAATCAAGCTAGTTTATTCAATAGGGGAAAAATAATATTAGTTGATGAAGTGGATGGACTTAGCGGTACCAAAGATAGGGGAGGAGTTCCTGCGATCGTGGCAATTGTTGCAAAATCCCCATTTCCTATTATTCTTACTGCGAATGATGCTTACTTAAAAAAATTATCACCAATTAGAAAAAAATCTAAAGTTATTGAACTTTTGAAACTTAGTTACATTGAAATTTTTGAAGTATTGAAAAACATTTGTTCTAAAGAAGAAATTATTGCAAAAGATTCTACTTTGAAAAAAATTAGTATGATCTCTTCTGGTGATTTACGTTCAGCTATCAATGATTTACAAACTATAGCTAGTGGAAAAACAGAATTGAATGTAGATGATTTAGAATTATTGGGCTACAGAGAAAGAAAAGAAGAAATTGATACTGCATTGAATCTAATTTTTAAAAGTAAGAGTGAGCAAGTAATTTATGCCCTTAATGATATAAATATGAATTTAGATGAATCTTTATTATGGATAGAAGAAAATCTCCCCTCTGTTTATGCTGATTCGAAAGATCTTGAACTTGCATTTGAATCAATATCTCTGGCAGATGTTTTTCGTGGAAGAATTAGAAGAATGCAACACTGGAGATTTTTAGTTTATCAAAATTATTTCATGACTGCAGGAGTTTCTTTTGTAAAGGAAAATAAATCTAATACCTTTCATAATTATAAACGATCTTCAAGAATATTAAAATTATGGATTGCAAAAATGAAGTATGGAAAAAAACGTGCATTGGCTGAAAAAATTGCAGAAGAATCTCATATTTCTAAAAAAAGAGCATTTGAATCACTAGGATATTTGAAGTATGCATTGAAAAATGATGTTGAACTAAGAAATGAATTAGAAATTGATGATGATGACTTGAAGGGGCTTGTTTAAAATAGGAATATTTAATAATCTAAATATCTAATTTACAGTTATGGCAGAAAAGATAATTGTTGGTAGGACTGCTAGCGATAAGAAAAAACTTGGTGATAGAGGTGCTGTTTTTCTTGGAAAGCATTATGTAAAGATGGGTGAAACCGTCTCACTTAGTTCCGAAATTTATATGGATATGGCTAGATCCCATGTAGTATTAGTTTGTGGTAAGAGAGGTTCTGGTAAATCTTATACTTTAGGTGTAATTGCTGAAGCAATGTCTAAACTTCCAAAAGATGTTTCTGATAATCTTAGTATCCTAATCTTTGATACTATGGGAGTTTTCTGGACAATGAAAAATCCTAATTGGAAAGAGGAAGATCTGTTAAGAGGGTGGAATTCTGCGCCAGGTGAATTTGATAATCTAGATATTTATACGCCTGCAGGATATGTCAAACAACAAAAAGAAAGTGGCATTCCAGTAGATTATTCTTTTATGATTAATACTTCTGAATTAAATGCAGGGGATTGGTGTAATGCATTTGGAATTGATTTGATGGATTCTGTTGGTATTCTAATTGAAAGAGTTATTGCAGAATTACAAGATCTCAAAAAAGAAGATTATGATATTGATGATATTCTTAAATTTATTACTTCTCAAAAAAATGCTGAACAAAAAACGAAGAATGCTGCAGAAAATAGATTTATTGCTGCTAAGGGGTGGGGCTTGTTTGGTAAATCTGGAACTAAAATAAAAGATATTGTAAAACCTGGAAGAGTTAGTATACTTGATATTAGTTGCTATAATCAGTCTGCAGGTAGTTGGGGAATCAAAACTTTAGTTACTGGGTTATTATCAAAAAAATTATTATCTGAAAGAATGATTAGTAGAAAACTTGAGGAACTTAAATCTCTTGAAGCTGGAAAAAGTTATTTTGGTTTTGAAAAAACAATAGAGGGTGAAAAAATGCCCCTTGTTTGGTTAATGATTGATGAAGCACATGAGTTCTTGCCTAGAGAGGGTAAAACTGCTGCTTCAGATGCACTGGTTCAGTTACTTAGGGAAGGTAGACAACCCGGTATTTCGATGGTTCTTGCTACTCAACAACCAGGAGAAATTCATAAAGATGTTATTACTCAGTCTGATATTGTATTAAGCCACAGGATAACTGCAAAAAAAGATATTGATGCATTAAATAATATGATGCAGACTTATTTGTTATCTGATATTCAAAAATATATTTCCAACTTACCTCGAATGAAAGGTAGTGCAATTATACTAGATGATAATTCTGAACGAATATATCCTATGCAAATGAGGCCCAGGATTACTTGGCACGGTGGAGAAGCACCAACTGCAGTCCCAGTAAAAAGGAAGGGACTTTTAGATCTAGGATTGTAAATATTTCATATCTAAACAAACTCTGAATTTTCCCGGACTGGGTGAACCTGCTTTTACTAAACTTACTTTGAAATCTTCTGAATATTTTTTCTTGATTGTTATGAAGTCTTCTTTCTTTACAAATGTATAGAGGTGTATTGTTCCGTTTTTCTTTAATTTTGATTTTGCTAAATTCATGAATTGTTCCGAGGTTTTAGGTAGAGGCATGATTATTCTGTCAAATTTTATTTTTAGTTTAGGAAGAACTTTTGTTACATCTCCCTTGTATAATTTTATGTTGTTAAATTTATTTAATTTTATATTTTCTTCTCCGTATTTGTGCCCTTCCGGATTTATTTCTATACCTATGATGTTTTTTGCTTTGGTATGTTTTGCTAAGGTTAATGGGAAGGGTGCCACTCCTGAAAACATCACTAATATATTCTCATCTTTTTTTACTTGTTTTGCAATCCTCAACCTTTCTGTCCCGCTCCTTGAAGAATAGTATGCTTTTTCTGGATTTACTTTGATCCTTACTCCATTCTCTTTATGGATTGTTTCTTTGTTTTTTTCTCCCGCTAAAACTTTCAATTTAGGAGTTCTGAATTTTCCAGAGTAACTTTTTGATTTTCTCGTAACAGTTCTTATCCTCGGATGGCTGGTTAGTACATATTCTCCAACTAATTTCTCTTTTTTCTTTAATTCGTCTGGAAATTCTGAAAAAATTAAGATATCTCCGACTACATCGTATGATCTTGGAATCAAAGTTATTTCTTTCTTTGTCAATTTTTTATTTTTTCTTGAAAAAAACATAAGTTATATTTGAAAAGAGAGTTATATAAATTTTTCTTTGTCGATAGGTTTAAATATATTAATTATGAATTAATATCTATGATTTTAAATAAAAAAGGTGACTTTATGAAAGAGAGTTGGAAATGGTTAGGACTTGGAACCTTATTCATTGCTATTGGGCTCATTCCTTTTTTTCCAAATTTAATTCCATTTAGTTTTAATATGACTGAGTTAATATTGAAAATATTAATTAGTGTTGTGGGTTTATTAATATTTTTTGCAGCATTCAATACTGGATTTGATTTTTCAAAATGGATGAGAGTTATTTTAGGTAGCTTGATGTTTGGATTTGGTGTTTGGTTAATTTTGATGCATTTTGCAGTTACTAACGTTTTATTTGAAATTAATATGGTAGTCTTGCAAGCAATATTCTTCATCTATTCAATTTATTTGTTAGTTGGAGCATGGTTACAAGAATAGGAATTTGAAAATGATGTATAATATATTTGACTCAATAGGAAATTTACTTAGTAGAGATATTAATTTATTTAAAGCACATGGCCCATTATGGGTTATACTCTTGACGACTCTTTTATTATGGATTATATTTTATGTATTAGCTAAGAAAATACCTTTCTTCCGAAAAGAAAATACTTATGATTTAGACGAGGGAGAGGATAAGATTGCTAAAGCTTTTGCTGCAATTTTAGCACTTATAGTAGTTAGTACATCCTCAGTTACATTAGGAATGGTGTGGATGGTTATTAATCTTGGTGGATGGTCTGTTATGTTTATGGCTCTTTTCTTTATGTTTTATGCGGCATATGTTATGTTTAGAATTGCACATAGACCCCTATCTAATACATTGAGTTCTCTTTCTGATGAAGATTCATCAATATTAGACAAAGCAGAGAAGGGATATCACCGGATGAGAAAATTATATCGAAAATTGAAAAGCCATAATAGAAGTGCTATTAGTACGTTAAAGAATATCATTAATGAAATTAAAAATATTAATAAAGATGAATATGATTCAGAAGCCAGTAAAATAAAAACTGAAATTGAAACAGTTTCGAGCATAATAGAAAGAGATTATAAATTTATCATAAGGCAAAAAGATTTGGAAGAAGATAGTCCTAAAATTATTCACATGAAGAAAGAAAATAGAGAAATAGGTGAATTACTACATGAGGCTATTACTGCATTGAGTGGAAATAATACTAATGGTGCAATCCATTATATTGATAGTGCAATAAAACATCTTAAAGAATCAAATAAATGGGCTAAAAGATTATTAAGGGAAGATAAAATAGAAGTTAAAGAAGCTAAATCTGAATCAAAAGAAAGTTCTGAAGCAGAATCTGTTGCAGAAAAGAAAGAAGATAATCTTGAGGACCTTGCTAATCAATATACGAAAATAATCCAGAGAATAAATGAAATTATTAAAGAGTATAATAAAAAAAATAAAACAGGCAATCAGACCCCTAAAAAAGGCACTCCAGAGTATAATGAATGGAAAACAGAGTATGATAAAGCAGATCAAATTAGAAAAAGATTAGAAAAAGCAGGATATTCATTTAATTAAACCATTTATCTAAATTTTTTTGTTTTTTTGGTTTTAATTTTTCTAATAATCTATTGATTCTTTCTTCGGAAAAATCATGTTTTGTTAGAATTTCTTTTATTTTATCTTGATCAGGAGATTTCCACACCAAGTGGCAATCTTTTTTTATTTTCATTTCTTTGAAAGTGTTGTATACTTCTTTCCAATCGAAATTAGTTTCTATATTTTCAAAAACTTTCTCTATTGTTTTGTGTTCTTTGACTAATTTTAATCCAGTTTTGGGACCTATCCCCTTTACTCCCCCAATATTATAATCAGTACCTATCAATATAGACAATGCCATTAGTTGTTCTTTGTTTATTTCCAACTCATCCAATGTTTTTTGCAAATCTATCACTTGAGGGGTAACTTTTACATAACTCCCATGAAGTTTTTTCTTTTGTGATATCGTTAAATTCCTAATTAATCTAGGAGTAGAATAAAGTAATGTATCTGCATCTTGGGATACTGTTCCCCAAACATCCCCTTGTTCTGCCAGGTATGCTGCTTGTGCTTCTGCCTCTGAAGGTGCCTGGATTACTGGTATCCCTATTGCTTCAAGAAACTCCATTGATTCATTTTTTATTTCTTCAGTTAGTTTTATTGTTTGTTTACTAAATTTTGCCATAGATTCTATATCATGATCTTTAGTTGCTTCCTTTAATTTCTCTTCTGCAATTGCTTTTTTCTCTCTTCTTCTTTTTGATTCTGCTTCTTTCATTACAGGAGGCTTCCCATCAAAAACAAAACATAATTTTATCCCTTGTTCCATTAGATTTGGAATCCTTGTTGATAATCCTAATAAATGAGAAGTTATATTTCCACTATTGTCCATTAGTGGTGCACCATCTCTCTGCCTTATTGATGCCAAAAACTGATAGATTACATTTGATGCATCTACTGCTAATTTTTTTCCCCTTAAGTGATTTATCTGAATTTCTTCCTTTGGAATTAATTCTGAAATAGCGACTCCCATGAGTTAGAATTTATTAGGAATTATATAAAAGTTATTAAAATCCTGCTAATGTTGTTTGTTTATTTCCTTCGACAACTTCCTTGAAAGTTGTATCAAAAAAAGATAAAATTGCATCCGCTATAGGTTTTATCTGCTTTTCTAAATAATGTTCATAATCTATGTTATGTTTTAAAATTTGAATAGGTTCTGGGCCATCAGTAGTTACATAATACTCTATTGTACTTGACTCTAGTTTCTTTAATTTCCTGGCAGCCTTCACATGAGGTGGTGTTGTTTTTGTATACTCTTCCAAACTCTTTCTAATTGATTTTCTATAAATTAATTTTTTGTCTAATTTGCCACTCAAAATGTCATCAACATATTTCTTTATGAATTTTGTTGGATCTTCTTTGTGAAATATTTTATCATATAATTTCTGTTGAAATTCTTTTGCTGCTAATGTCCAATCACTCCTAACTGTTTCTAGACCAACAAATTGAATATGTTCTTTTCCATCTTTTTCTAATAATCCTGCATACCTTTTTTTTGCACCTTTATCGCTTCCCCTTACTTTAGGCATTAAAAATCTCGAATAACATTTTTCATACTCTAACTCTAAATAACTTTTTATTCCATGTTTTTGTTTTATCTGTTTATTATGGAATTCATTTAGTTCTTTTTCTAAATCCTTACCTATTTTTTCTGATTTCTTAACTGAATCTAATTTCGTATCTATGAAGATAGAATCCGTATCTGAGTAGATTACATTATATCCTCTTTTCTCTGTTTCTGCTGCTGTTTCTTTAATTAATTCTTGTCCAAAATGTGTTATTGCATTTGCTATGTTTAAATTATAAAATCTACAATTAGGATTTGCTAAAACTCCAAAGAATGAATTCATTAATATCTTTATAGCATATCTTCCCAATTCATTCTTATCTTTCCTGGTTTGTTCTCTGGCTGCCCAAAGTTCCTGAATAATTTCAGGCATTATTCCTTCTGTTTTTTTAAAATTTGCTCCGTTCGGCGCAGTAATAGAATCTTTTGTTTTGTTTTCTAAATAGGAGGCAGGATCAATATTGAAAGTCCTTACAATTGAAGGATACAGAGATTTGAAATCTAATACTATAATGTTGTCATATATTCCTGGGGCCGGACTCATAACAAAACCGCCCTTTATCCTTGATTCTCTATCTCCATTTGTAGAAGTCGGACAAACTAATTTTTTTGCCCTTGCTCGTTGTAAATATAAAAAATCTAATGAGGCTATTGATGAATTGACTCTATCTACAGGCATACCTGTTAATAATGATCTTTGTATGGCCAAATTGACTAGATCCGCTTCATCTATTATTCTGTACGCTAGCTCTGCATCTAAAAGATTGTACTCGATTAATTTCTTTTTATTATTCTTGAATAAGTTTGTTATTTCTTCTACTTTTTGTAATCCGCTTTCTTGAATTAATTTTTGTTTTCCTAGTAACGCCTTTGCTGCAGTGTCTAATTTATAATTATCTAATTTTATGAATGAAGATTTTGTTAAATCAATTCCATCCAGAACAACTCTTCCTGAAATTTCTGCCTTACTAGTTCTAAAAAAACTTGATTCTATTCTTAATTTTGAAAGTGAATTATCTCTTCCTAAAATAAATGGAATATTATATTCTTTGAACTTTTTTCTTAAAAATTCTAAATCAAAATCTATTACATTCCAACCCGTAATTATATCTGGGTCAAAATTTATTATTTCTTCTCTGAATGCATCTAGTAAATCATCTTCTGTTTTGAATGATTCTGCATTTTGTACTTTTTTATCTGATACTATGAAAGATTTCTTATAATTTTTTGAATATGCGGAAATACAATACAATTGATTTGCTTTATTATCTGTTTCAATATCAAATGAAAATATTTTTAGATTTGTTGGAACATAATCTGACTTTTTTAATTCCGGCTCCTTGTATATTCTATCTAGTTCATCAACTGATTCGAAGTCTCCTTCAATTTCTATTGAACTTTGTATACTGTTATCAATTAAGAATCGTTTTGCATAGTTAATGTCTGCTTCATAGGTTTTAATTCCTTCTGCCTCTAGATTGTGCCTTAAAGTTGAAACATCTTTTGGATGATCTAAAATTATTTTCGTTACTTTTTTATTTTTGAAATTGGTTAATTTTGTTGATTCTTCTTTGAATGTTTCTATCTTCTTTGCTTTTGCTAGGTTTATTGATTCGATAAAGAAGTATGGATTAAATTTGTTTATTGTTACAAAAGATTCCCCATTCTCTAATCTCCCATATAATAAAACACAGGGTTTTCCATTAATTATTCTAGAAGTTTGAGATATGATGAATCCTTTCATAGTGTTACTTTTGGTAGTTATATTTTTAAAGGTTTATGATTTTTAGATAGTATGGATAATTGGATCAAAGCAGGAAAAATAGCTTCTGAAGCTAGAGAGTATGGAAGAAGTTTGGTTGTAGTTGGAGCTAATTTATTAGAAGTTACTGAAAAGGTTGAAGCTAAGATAATTGAACTTGGTGGAAAAATTGCATTCCCTGCACAATTATCAAGAAATAGTACTGCTGCACACTATAATGCAATTGTTGATGATAAAACTGTATTTTTAGAAGGTGATCTTGTTAAATTGGATGTGGGTGCACATGTTGAAGGTGCAATTGGAGATACTGCCTGCACAATTGATTTAGGAGATAATTCTAATTTAGTTAAAGCATCTGAAGATGCATTGAAGGCTGCAATTGAAACTGCTAAGCCAGGCGTTGAAGTTAGAGAGATTGGTAAAGCGATTAATAAGGTCATTACTGATGCAGGACTTAGTCCAATAAAAAATCTTGGAGGCCATGGATTAGGAGAATATCAGATTCATACTTCACCGTCAATTCCTAATTTTGATAATGGTGATAAAACT
>JABICB010000015.1 GCA_018652475.1 archaeon | reverse complement strand
CTATAACTTTATTATGGATGATTTTATATTTACCTTCCTTGTTATTATAGCCCCAAGTTTTTTTAACAAGATTTTCATAAGCAGTGTAACCATCTGTAGTGATTATTGTTACATATCCTTCTGTTTTGTATTTTACTTTAGCTAAAACTTCCCTAAGCTCTACTTTCTCCCGTCTTTTAGCATATTTTGAAGCAACCATATAACGAGTTTTACAATCAATAGAATCAATAAACCAATCCTTAACCACACCCTTTTTCTTATGTTCTTGTCTTCGATGATATTCCATTTCATCAACTTGAATTTCCTTACCCGTTTTTAATTTCAAATTATCTGTAAAATTACTTATCATTGAAGAATACTTAATAACCCAACGATAAATAGTAGAATTACAAGAATTGTGCGGATAAAATGCTTGAAAGTGTTCTTGCACTTTTCTTGTTGAAGTTCCTCTATAAAATAAATCAATTGCACAAGTTATTTTCTTAGGATTATTTCCCATTCTGAAAAACCCGTCGTCTTTTGTAAATCTATAATTGCACTTTTTACATTGATATCTCTGAATTACCCCCCCCTATTTTCAGTTTTTCTTTTCCCATTTTTCTTAACAAGTTTATCTTTACATTTAGGACAGCAAAGATTTTTAACTTCTGTTTTCTTATTTCTATTGTTATTCATTTTATCGTGGGTAACAAAAGAAGGGTGTTTATAGCACCCTTCACTTTCTTTTGTTTACTTACTTATAGGTATATATTATAGGTATATGGTGTTTATAAACTTTGGGGTAGTATATTAGTATAGTAAAGTATTTAAAGAACATATTATACAAATAAATATGGCTAAAAAAGAAATTAAGCTCTATGAGTGCGAATGTGAAAGATGTAAACATCATTGGATAACCAGAAGTGAAGAACTGCCAATTGTTTGTCCCAGCTGTAAATCTCCTTATTGGGACAAACCAAAGAAGAAATAATTTTTTTAGGTTAATTAGCACCCGCTAACGCAACAATGCAATGAGATAGAAACCTTTAAAAAGCCCACTAGGTCCACAGTAATAATTCTTTGTGACTAACGAGGTAAAGATGAAACCAGGCAATAATGAAGTAAAAAAAAGTATCTTAACAAAATTAAAATTATTTACTAAACGAAGTGCCAGAGTATTCAAGATAACTAAAAAGCCAGGTATGGCTGAATACAAAGTTATAGTGAAAGTTACAGGAATAGGTATATTAATCATTGGTGCACTTGGATTTTTGATTCATTTAATAACCAAGATAATTTCATAAAATGGAAAACGAAACTCAAAATTTAATTTTTGTATTGAAAGCAACAGCTAACCGAGAGGATCAAGTTGTTGATTTTGTAGTTGCAAATGTTCAAAAAAAAGGTTTGGCAGTATATAGCATAATAAGGCCGCACGGACTTAGAGGATACTTATTTTTAGAAGCAGAATCAAGAGATGCAGCAGAAGCAGCATACCAGGGAGTTCCTTATGCTAAGGGATTATTGGAAAAAAATGTTGAATTTTCAGAAATAGAACATATGTTATCTCAAGCTAAAGCTCAAATTACTATTAAAGTTGCAGATATAGTTGAAGTTATTTCAGGACCTTTCAAAGGTGAACAAGCTAAAGTAAACAGAATCGATAAGACTAAAGAAGAAGTTATAGTTGAATTATTAGAAGCAGCTATTCCTATTCCAATTACAGTAAGTTTAGATTCTGTAAAAACAATAAGAAGAGATGGAGAAGAAGAAAATGAGTAAAGAAATTGTAGAAATTATGATCGAAGGTGGCAAGGCTAGTCCTGGCCCTCAAATGGGACAATCATTTGGCCCACTTGGAGTAAATATACAAGATATATTGGGTGAGATAAATAACCAAACAAAAGATTTTGCTGGAATGAAGGTTCCTGTTACTGTTTCAGTAGATACAGAAACGAAAGAGTTTGAAATTGAAGTTGGTACTCCACCAGTATCAGAATTAATAAAAAAAGAACTTAATATTAAAAAAGGTTCTAGCCTCCCTCATGTTGAGAAGGTTGGAAATTTAGCAATTGAGCAAGTTATAAAAATTGCAAGAATGAAATCTAGTTCATTGTTGACTAATAGTCTGAAAGCAAGTATGCGATCAGTAATTGGTAGTTGTGTTCCGATGGGAGTTTTAGTTGAAGGAATGTCTCCAGTTGAAGCAGGTCTTGAAGTTGAAGCAGGCAAGTATGATGAATTAATAAAAAATGAAACTACTGAAGTTGATCCAGAAAAGATTTCAAAACTTTCAGAACAACTGAAAACTGCTAATAACGAATTAGAAGAAGAAAGACAAATTATCCTTAAAAAAGTAGCAGATAAAGAAGAGGCCCCTGCTAAAACAGAAGAGGATGAAAAGGAAGAAGATAAGTAATCAAAACCTTTATATAATTACTGGGCGGCCGTAAACCCTATGGGGCTATGGGGTAATTTGGCTAGCCTTCTGGCTTTGGGAGCCAGTGATCTCGGTTCAAATCCGAGTAGCCCCATGTTATATTAATACGAAAATGGCAAAAGGAAAAAAGAAAAGCGGATCAGCGAAAAGATATGGACCTAGATATGGTGGCCCAATAAGACAAAAAGTTTCTATGATTGAAGCAAAACAAAAGAAAACTTATGTATGCCCGTTATGTAGGAAATTATCAGTTAAACGTGTTTCAGTAGGAATATGGTATTGTGAAAAATGTAATACTAAATTTGCCGGAGGAGCATATTCATTTAACGAATAAAATGGTAGTCTATAAATGTTTTAATTGTTCAAAAATAGTTGGAGAAGACTATGTTAAAAGAAGAGTTAGATGTCCCTACTGTGGTTCAAAAATACTTTACAAGCCACGTATTGTAAATTCTAAAGTTAAGGCGGTTTAAAAATGGATAATGAAAAACAAGCACAAGAAAATATAAATAAACTTCAAGTATTAGAGCAGAAAATGCATTCAATATTGATGCAAAAACAAAATTTTCAATCAAGATTATTAGAAACTGAAAACGCACTACATGAATTAAAGAGTGTAGATAGTGCATATAAGGTTGTAGGAAATATAATGGTTAATTACCCTGCAAAGGATCTTACTTCTGAACTTGACAAACAAAAACTATCTTTTGAAGAAGGATTGAAAACAGTTGAAGAGCAAGAAAAAAAATTAAAAGAGAGTAGTGAAGAAATTCAGAAAGAATTAGCTGAACAAATTAAATAAAATGGAATATGTTATCTTGGAAATAATTGAAAGATTAAATATGTTGAAGGAAGAAGACAACATACCAAGAAATATGAGAGAAAAAATTAGGCTTGCTTGTGAAGCACTTTCTGTAGAGGGAGAAGATATCCCCATCAAAGTTAATAAGACTCTTCAAGAACTAGAAGATGTTTCATCTGATGTAAATACTCCTTCTGATGTCAAATCTATGCTATGGTCAATCACTAGTGAATTAGAGTGCATTAAATAATAGAAATCTTTATATATTTACCCGCATTACTTTTTCTTAGGAGAGGAAAATGGCTAAATTTTTATCAAAATTCAAAAATAAATTTATAAACGATTTCGAAAGTGAAGAGTTCCCTGAGGAGTTCGCTGAAGATTACGTTGAATTAGATTCTGCTGCAGAGACACCAAAAGCGAAGATCATAGTTAGACCTTTTGTTATTGATGATTTTGCAGACATAAAACCAGCACTTGACGCACTTAGAGAAGGTTATACAATTGCTTTGATTAATATCAAACCATTAAAGGATAAAGATATTGTTGAATTAAAAAGAGCAATTAATAAGTTAAAGAAAACTTGTGATGCTATCGATGGAGATATAGCAGGATTCGGAGAAGATTGGATTGTAGTTACTCCTGGATTTGCTAGCGTTCATAGAGAAAATCGAGTTTTAGGTAAGGTTGAAGAGTAAATCTCTTCACTAATTTTTTTTTCTTAGATAAATTTATAAACATTATGAGGTAATTTAGATTATGGATGAATTAAAAAACCAACCTTGTCCAATATGTGGCAAAAATACCTTAACATTATCTCAAGAAGATTATAATATTCCTCATTTTGGAGAAGCTCTTGTATTTTCTATGCACTGCGATAGTTGTAAATATCACAAGGCAGATATTGAAACTTTAGAGGTTCATGATCCTGCAAAATATGAATTTACTATAGAATCTGTTGAAGATCTTAGTGTTAAAGTTATTAAATCTGCTAATGCTACAGTTAAACTCCCTAATGCTAGGTTGAGTTCTGAACCAGGTTCAGGTTCTGACGGTTATATTTCTAACATTGAAGGATTAATAAATCGATTTGAAAAAATTATTCAAGATCAAAGAGACCTTAGTGAAGATAAATCTGCAAAAAAATCTGCAAAAAACTTATTAAAGAAATTGTGGAAAGTTAAACTTGGCGAAATTCCATTTAAAGTAATTATTGAAGACCCTACTGGAAACTCTGCAATAGTTTCTGAAAGGGCTAAAATTACTAAACTAAAAGTTAAAAAATGAAAGTATTATTTATTGATGCAAAATCAAAAGTTGATTCTATAAAAGGTTTAAACAAATTAAAGATTAAAGAAAAATCCATTGGATTGATAGGTACTGTTCAAACTTTATTTTTATTAGATTCTATAAAAAATTATTTAGTTGAAAAAGGACATGAAGTTCACATAGGTGGCCAAGTTGTTGGATGCAATGCAAGTAATGCAATTAAAATTAATAAAAAGGTTGATTCATTTTTATTCATTGGGAGCGGGATGTTTCACCCAATAGAATTATTAGATGATACTGAAGTTAAATCATATTACAAGTTTAATCCAATCACATTAACTTTTTCTAAATTAATGAAATCAGAAGTTGAATTAATGAGAAAACAAAAAATGGCTAAACTTTCTAAATTTTATATGTCTGAAAAGATAGGTGTCGCAGTTAGTACAAAACCTGGTCAAGAAAATTTAGGTGCAGCATTGAAATTCATTAAAGATATTGATAAGAAGGCCTATATTTTTGTTTCAAACAATGTGGATATTAATAGATTAGAGGATTTTAATGATATTGAATACTGGGTAAATACTGCCTGTCCAAGATTAGAAGAAAAAGGGATGATTAGTCTTAGAGACATACCAAACAAATAAATACTATGGGTTATTCTTGTTTTTATGAAAGAACACGCACCTAGGAGTTTAGACGAAATTTGTGGAGGAAGAGTGTATAGTACAAAACTCCTGAATCTAACTTATTGTAGCTTAACATTTAATCCTAACAGAAAAATAGAGTGCCCTTATCTTTCTAGAACTGCAGATGAAAATGGAATAAAACTTTGCACTTATTCGTTTGTTAATAATCTTAGTAATTATGTTACTATACCTGATGAACATATTAATTAGTTTTTCTTATATGGTTATCCCTAATTATGAATATATGATAGTACGCATTGATCGCTTGAATAATATTAAACAAATGTTATAAAAAGAAACAATCTTCTAATTAGAATTATGAAAGTTGAAGATAAAGTTATGGACTTAGCAAAAAGAAGAGGTTTCATTTGGGGACCCAGTCCAAATATATATCAAGGCGGATTAAAAGGATTTTATGATTGGGGACCGCTTGGTAAACTATTAAAAAATAAAGTTGAAAATGTTCTTAGGAAAGGATTTTCTGGTTTTAGTTTTTGGGAAGTTGAATGTCCAACAATTATGCCGAAGGAAGTTTGGCAAGCATCTGGACATTTAGAAGGATTTTCTGATCCAGTTTCAAAATGTTTAGGATGTAAATCTTATTTTAGAGTTGATAATACCATCAATGAAAAATTTCCGGATTTAGATGTCGAAGGATTAAATAATGAAAAGTTGAAAGAGATATTAGATAAGAAAAAAATAAAATGTCCTTCATGTAAGGGTGAACTTGGAACTGTTGAAAGTTTTGATCTTATGATGAAAACAAAAATTGGGATTGATCAAGAAGCATATTTAAGGCCAGAAACTGCAACAACAACATATTTACTTTATCCTGAATATTATAGATTTTTTAGAACTAAATTACCTTTTGGCGTATTTCAAATTGGAAAAGCATATAGAAATGAAATTAGCCCTAGACAAGGAGTATTTAGAACTAGGGAATTTACTCAAGCTGAAGCACAATTATTCATATTGAAGGATCAAGAAAAGAAATTTGAAAAAATAAATGATTATGCTGAAGAAATTTTACCATTAGTTAAACATAATTCGAAAGCAATTAAAAAAGTAAAACTGAAAGATGTTGTTAAACAAAAATATATGAAAAAAGAAGCTTATTCTTACATGGTTTATGTTGCATATAAATTAATTAGAGATATGGGCTTTGATGAAAAGAAAATTAGAATAAGACAACATACTCCTGAAAAATTAGCTCACTATGCAGATGATGCATGGGATATTGAAGTTAATACGGATAGATATGGTTGGTTTGAACTTTGTGGAGTTCATGATAGAACTGATTATGATTTGAAAAGACATTCTAAATATTCCAAAACTAAAATGGAGGTTGCAGGTGAAGTTCCGAGAATACTTGAAATTGCATTTGGTCTTGAAAGAACCACATATTCATTGTTAGAGAATTCTTTAGTTAATGATAAAGAAAGAGATTGGTTAGAATTTGATAAAGGTATGGCCCCAATTGATGTTGCTATATTCCCTCTGATGAAGAAAGAAGGAATGCCTGAACTTGCTAAGGAAATATTTGCGGAACTAGATAATGAATTTATTTGTAATTATGATGATTCAGGAAGCATAGGTAAAAGATATAGAAGAATGGATGAAATTGGTACTTCTTTTTGTATAACTGTGGATCATGATTCTGTTAAAGAAGGGGATGTTACTCTCAGAGAAATTTCTACAATGACTCAAGTAAGAGTTAAAAAAACTGAACTTAAAGAGATAATTAGGGATCTTCTTTATGGTGATTTGACTTTTGAGAAAATAAAATGAAAAATAAACAAGTTGGAATAATATTAATGAGTGTAGCTATGTTGATAGGATTTATAGTATATTCTTTCAATAAAGCATTAAAGGATATTGTTAATACTTCTTGTTCTCATGGTTCAGAATGTGCGATGTGGGGAACAATTGAACTACAAACTAATATTAGTACCGGATTGATAATATTTATATTATCTATGAGTATATATTTCTTTTTTTCTGAAAAATTTGAAAAAAAATCTGAAAATAACTATTCACATTTATTGAAAAAATTAAATGGAAATGAAAAAATTTTACTTGATAAAATAAAAGAGGCAGAGGGAACTATTTTTCAATCTGAATTAGTTGATAAAACTGAATTTAATAAAGTTAAAGTTACTAGAATTCTTGATAGATTAGAAGGTTTGAAAATCATCGAAAGAAAGAGGCGTGGTATGACAAATGTTGTTATATTAAAATAGTGAAACTAGTTTCTAACAATTCCTTATAAGGCGTTTCATCCATTAATTTTAACATGACAAAGATTATATTAAAAATAGAAGGCATGCATTGCAAAAGTTGTGAAATAATTTTGAAAGAAGAACTTGAAGAAATCTCTGGTGTTGAAAACGTGATGCCTAATAATGAAAAAGACGAGATTGAATTAAATTTTGATGGAACTGATCATACATTAAATTTGATAAAGAAAACAATACAAAATGAAGGTTATACACTATGATAGATAAAACTATATATATTTCTGGTATGACTTGCATAGGTTGTGAAAAAATATTAGAAAGATCATTAGAACATAATGTTGAAACAGTTATAGCAAATTATGAAACTGGAAAGATGAAAATAAGATTTGATGAAAATAAAATTTCAATTGATAAAATATTAAATAAAATAAGAGAGAAGGGATATACTCCTTCATTGACTAAACCTAAAAAAAATAGATTATATTTATTAGCAGTAGGCCTGACCTTCTTATTATTTGGTACCTATTTAATAACAAAGCATACAATTGGACTTGATTTCTTTCCTGATTTAACAAAAGAAGCGTCTTACGGAATATTATTTTTATTAGGATTACTTACAGGATTTCATTGTATAGGGATGTGTGGTGGATTTGTAATATCATATGCTACAAAATCAAAAAATAAAATAAAATCTCATCTTGAATATGGTGCAGGAAAAACTATAGGATATGCCGCACTTGGAGGTTTGTTTGGTTTGTTTGGATCATTTATAGCATTTACTCCTCAACTTAGAGGATATGCTGCAATGTTTGCAGGATTATTTTTAGTTATATTTGGATTAAATATGTTAAATATTTTTCCTTGGTTAAAGAAAGTTAGATTAAAATCCCCTAAATTTTTAAATAAATATGCTGCAGAATCACACAAATCTAAAAATCCTTTTAAAATTGGATTGTTAAATAGTTTATTGATTGCATGTGGTCCCTTGCAGGCAATGTACATATATGCAGCAGGAACTGGAAACCTGATTGAAGGTGCATTGAGTTTAGCGGCATTTGGACTTGGAACCCTTCCAGTTTTGATAGGTTTTGGATTTATTACTTCAATAATTAGTGCTAAATCTACAAAGAAAATTTTGAAAGTTTCGGCAATGGTTATTATTATTCTTGGTGCAGTTATGGTGAATAGAGGATTTGCTTTAACTGGAAGTGGATATGATGTAAATAGTTTAATTACTGGAAATTCGGTTGGATCTAATTATGAGGATCTACCTCCTAATGAACTTGCAGTATTGAAAGATGGATATCAAGAAATTAGAATGGATGTATTATATAGTGGATGGTCTCCAAATAAATTTGTATTGCAAAAAAATATTCCAGTAAAATGGATTGTAAATGGTATTGAAATAAGTGGATGTAATAATGCAATCCAGGTTCCGAAGTACAATCTAGAATTTGATGTAGTCCCGGACGAAAAAGTTATAGAATTTACACCAACTGAAAGTGGAACTGTTTCATGGAGTTGTTGGATGGGCATGATACCTGGAACCTTTGTTGTTGTTGATGATTTAACTGAAGTTTCATCAACTGAATTAGAACAAATAGTTCCTCCTTCTTCCAAGGGCTCTTGTGGTACTAAAGAAGGAGGATGTGGATGTGGAGGAAGATAAAGAATGAAAAAAACTAGATTAAATGTATCTGGAATGCACTGTGCAAGTTGTTCTACATTAATAGAGAAATCTCTTAAAAAATTAGATGGTGTAAAAACCTCCAATGTTAATTTTTCTACTGCTAATGCAAACGTAGAATATGATGAATTAAAGACCACTGAAAAAGATTTTATTAAAAAAATTGAAGATCTTGGATATTCTGCAGAAGTAGGACAAAACAGAAAAAAACAGGCACAAAAAGAAAAAAAAGAAATTTCTAATTTAAGAGAAAAATTATTAATTTCTTCTATTTTTGCTATTCCAGCATTTATTCTAGGAATGTTGTTTATGAAAACCCCCCTCCCCTATCAAAATTATGTATTATGGATTTTGGCAACACCGGTACAATTTTATATTGGGGCCCAATTTTATAAAGGAACTTGGGCTGCTTTAAAAAATAAATCTGCCAATATGGATACATTAGTTACACTAGGAACTAGTGCAGCTTATTTCTTTAGTGTTTATGTTGTTTTGACAGGAAATGGTCATCAATACTTTGAAGCATCCGCAGTACTGATAACATTAGTTATATTTGGAAAATATCTAGAAGCCAAAGCTAAAGGGAAAACTTCCGAAGCTATAAAAAAATTAATGCACCTCTCTCCAAAAAAAGCAACAATTATTAGAGATGGAAAAGAAATTATTGTAAAAATATCTGAAATAGAACTTAATGATATTATATTAGTCAGACCCGGTGGAAAAATACCTGTAGATGGAATCATTGTTGAAGGATATTCTAGTGTTAATGAATCTATGATTACGGGAGAAAGTATTCCTGTTGATAAAAAAGTTAAAGATAATGTCATTGGTGGAACAATAAATAAACAAGGTTCTTTTAAATTTAAAGCTACAAAAATTGGAAAATATACTATCCTTGCAGGAATAATCAAATTAATTGAAGATGCCCAGGGCAGAAAAGCCCCCATACAAAGATTTGCAGATAATGTTTCTGCTTATTTTGTTCCAGTAGTTATATTAATTTCAATTTTAACATTTGTTAGTTGGTATTATCTTTTTGATGCTGAACTTTCTTTTGCAATGATTACTGCTGTAGCGGTTCTTGTTATTGCATGTCCTTGTGCTCTTGGATTAGCTACACCTACTGCAATAATGGTTGGAACTGGAAAAGGCGCTAAAAATGGTATCTTGATTAAAGGAGGAGATTCGTTAGAAACTGCACATAAATTAAAATATCTTATATTTGATAAAACTGGAACAATAACTAAGGGTGTCCCCGAAGTCATAGATATAATTCAGTTTAGTAAGGATGATATATTGAAAATTGCTGCAAGTATTGAGAAAAACTCTGAACATCTCCTTGGAGAGGCAATAGTTGAAAAAGCAAAAACAGAAGGAGTAGAATTAAATAAAATATCTAACTTTGAATCAATTCCAGGACATGGAATAAGTTCTAATATTGGAAATAAAAAGTATTATTTTGGAAATCTTAAATTGATGAATGATATTAAAGTTAAAGTTGATAATGATGTTAGTGATCTTGAAAAAGAAGGTAAAACTGTTATGTACTTAGCAGAAAATGAAAAACTTATTGGATTAATTACTGTTGCAGATACAATAAAAGATACTTCTGCTAATGCAGTTAAAGCTCTAGAAAAATTAGGAATTAAAGTATATATGATTACTGGAGATAATAAAAATACTGCCAATGCAATTGCTAAAGAGGCTGGAATAAAAAGAGTCTTTGCAGGAGTTCTTCCAGAAGACAAAGCTAAATATGTGAAAAAATTACAAAAATATGGAACTGTTGCGATGGTAGGAGATGGAATAAACGATGCTCCTGCATTGGCACAAGCCGATATAGGTATTGCCATGGGTTCTGGAACTGATGTTGCAATGGAAACTGGAAATATAGTTCTTATGAGAAATGACTTATTAGATATACCCAAGGCAATAAAATTAAGTAAAGTTACTATGTCTAAGATTCGTCAAAATATGTTCTGGGCATTGGTTTATAATTCCCTTGGCATTCCAGTCGCTGCAGGAATTTTATACCCCTTCACAGGATGGTTATTGAATCCAATGTTAGCAGGCGGTGCGATGGCTATGAGTTCGGTTAGTGTTGTTATGAACTCTCTGTTATTGAAAAAAAGAAAGATTTAGAAACATTTATATATAACATATGATATTGTTGTCATATGATAAATAAAACATATTTAGAATTTTTTAAATCTCTTTGTAATGAAACTAGAGCAAGCATCATACTTGCACTAAAAGATAAACCACTTAGCGTTAGTCAAATTATGGAAGAAACTAAAATGGAACAGAGCAGGATAAGTCATAATTTGCCTTGTCTTGTAAAAACTGGATTTATAACTGTTGAACAAATCGGTAAACAAAGAATTTATTCATTGAATAAAGATACTATTGTCCCAATTCTGAATGCTGTTGAAAAACATATGAAAAAATATGTTACTGATATTTGTTAGGAAAATTTAAAATGGAAACAAAAACTGAAAAAAATTTGAAAGCTGCATTTGCTGGCGAGAGTCAAGCAAGAAATAAGTATACTTATTTTGCAAAAGTTGCTAGAAAGGAAGGTTACAGATACATAGCAAAAATATTTGAAGAAACTGCAGATAATGAAATGCAACATGCTAAAGATGAATTTAAACTTTTGAAAGGTATTGGAGATACGAAATCTAATTTGAAAGCTGCAATAGCAGGAGAACAATATGAAACAGAAGATATGTATCCTACTTTTGCTAAGGAAGCTGAAGAAGAAGGTAATGTAATAGCAGCTAAATTATTCAGAGACATTGGTGAAACAGAAAAACACCATGAAGAAAGATATGAAAAATTATTAAAATTGGTTGAAGAAGATAGAGTTTTCAAAAGAGAAGAACCAATAAAATGGAAGTGTGAAAAATGTGGATTAATTCATGAAGGAAAAGAAGCTCCAGTAGTATGTCCTTCTTGTAAACATAGTAGAAATTATTTCATTCCAGAAGATATATAGGAAAATAAAATGATAAAATATGATAAATTTGGACCTGAAAAAATAATTCAAGTCTATGATTCAAAAACAGGAATGAGGGGTATTACAGTAGTACATAATACTGCCCTTGGTCCTGGAAAAGGGGGAATAAGAATGACTCCTTCTGTAGGTGTTGAAGAAGTTTATAGATTAGCAGAAACAATGACTTGGAAAAATGCCTTGGCAGGAATCCCATTCGGTGGAGCTAAATCTGGAATTATTGCAGACGATAGAAAAATAACTCAAGAAGAAAAAGATTCCATAGTTGCAGCATTTTCTAAAGCAATAAAACAAATTGCTCCAGAAATATACATTGCTGGCCCTGATATGAATATGGCAGAACACGAGATGGAAATATTTGCAAATGCAAATGGAGATAAAAAATCATGTACGGGAAAACCTGCTGAAATGGGGGGCTTGCCGCATGAATTAGGGAGTACAGGATTTGGAGTTTATCATTCTATTCTGGTTGCAATTGAACATCTTGGATTAAATCCAGAAGAACTTACTGTTGCAATTGAAGGATTTGGTAATGTTGGTACTTTTGTTATGCAATTTTTAACTGAAAAAAACATAAAAGTTGTCGCTGTGTCGGACTCAAAAGGAACTATCTATGATAAAAATGGACTAGATTATGAAAAATTGATGAAAGTAAAAAATGAAACTGGTTCAATTGTTAATTACGAAGGTGCAGAAAAAAAAGATGATTTATTATCTTTAGATGTTGATATCTTAGTTCCTGCAGCAGTACCTGATTTGATAACAGATGAGAATAAAGATTCAATTAAGGCCAAAATAATTTCCTGTGGATCAAACTTACCTATTTCTGAAGAAATTGAAGAAGAGTTCCATCAGAAAAATATGTTAGTTATTCCTGACTTTGTTGCAAATGCAGGAGGAGTTATCTCTTCATATGTTGAAACAATAGAAGGAACTCCAGAAGAAATGTTTAAAATTGTTGAAGAAAAAATAACTACAAATACTAAGGAAATGTTGGAAAGATCTAAATCTGATAACATAAAACCTCGTGATGCTGCTATGAAGATAGCAGAAGAAAGAGTCGGGGCGGAGATGAAAAATGTATGATGTCCTAATAGTAGGTGGGGGAGCAGGAGGTTTAACTTCTGCACTTTACACAGGTAGAAAAAAATTGAAAACAGGGATTATAACTATTGATGTTGGTGGACAAACTCTGTTAACAGATAACATTGAAAATTATCCAGGTGTAGATCCTATGCCTGGTGCAAATTTGATTACTAAATTTAAAGAACAGGCGGAAAAATTTGGTTCAGAATTTATCTTTGGAGAAGTTGATAAAATTATCAAAACGAAAGAAGGTAATTTTAAGCTTAATTTATCTAATGGAGAATCATATGAAAGTAAAACTGTGATATTAGCATCGGGAAAGACTGCTAGAAAAATCGGAGTTCCGGGTGAAGCAAAATTTTTAGGAAGAGGAGTTTCAACTTGTGCAACTTGCGATGCAGCATTTTTTAATAAAAAAACTGTTGCAGTAATAGGTGGTGGCAACTCTGCATTAGATGCTGCAATCTTACTTGAAAAATTTGCAGATAAGATATATGTGATTCATAGGAGAGACGAATTCCGAGGAGATGAGATTACTGTTGAAAAAATTTTAAAATCTAAAAAAATAGAAAAAGTATTTGATAGTATTCCGAAAGAAATCTCTGGAGAAAAAGTTGTAGAAAAATTAATTGTCGAGAATGTAAAAACTAATGAAGAAAATGAATTGAAAGTTGATGGAGTATTTATTGAAATTGGCTACGAATTAAAAACTGATTTTGTTAAGGAACTTGTTGAAGTTAATAAAATTGGAGAAATAATAGTGGATGATAGATGTAGAACCTCATTACCTGGATTTTTTGCTGCAGGAGATGTTACAACTGTACCATTTAAACAAACAATAATATCTGCAGGAGAAGGCGCCAAGGCAGGGCTAGAAGCATACCGATATTTACAAGGAGATAGAGCAAATGTTTCCATCGACTGGAAATAGGAAAATAAAATGGTAGAACACTTAACTAAAGAAGACTTCAAAACAAAAGTATTTGATTTTGAAAAAGACAAAGAATGGAGATATAAGGGCGATGTACCTGCACTTATTGACTTTTATGCTGAATGGTGTGGACCTTGTAAAATGATTTCGCCTATTCTTGAAGAATTATCTAAAGAATATGAAGGAAAAATAAAAATTTACAAAGTTAATACTGAAGATCAACAAGAATTAGCTGGAGCATTTGGAGTAATGAGTATACCTTCATTGTTATTTATACCTATGAATGGTGAACCACAAATGGCTAAAGGGGCATTACCAAAACCCGCATTAATAAATGCTATAAATGATCTTTTATTAAAGAAGGAATAAATTTCCTTCGTTTTTTTATTTTAATTAATTTTATAAACCATTAATTTTATTGATTATTATGGCAAATGTTAGTGAAGGAAGGAAAAGTAAGCGAGATAAGAAATCTAAAGGAACTTATAGTCGTTATAAAAAGGGTGGAAGAAATAGGGCAACCTCTACTGAAAAAAAGAAATAATTTAGTAAAGTATAAAAATCACTATAATTGATTTAATTCTATGAAAAAATATGAATATCTAAGTCATACTGCTGATGCAAAATTTAGAGCATTTGGCAAAACTATTGAGAATGCATTTGAAAACTCTGCAATCGCTATGTTTGATATACTTGGAAAAACAAAAAAAGTTAAATCTGTAATCGAAAAAAAGATTAATATAAACTCTGATAATCAGGAAGCTTTACTTTATGATTTTTTGGAAGAACTTTTATTTTTACTTGATACAGAAGGGTTATTTTTACATAAAATAACTGACTTAGTTATTAAAGAAAATAGTTTAACTTGTATTATTGAAGGGGATGACTATAAAAACTATGATTTGAGTGGAGATATAAAGGCAATTACTTATAACGATATGAGTATTAAAAAAACCAATAATGGCTATGAGATAGTTGTGGTGGTAGATATATAAAATGGTAACTAAATGGGACAAAAAAGTTAAAAAAATTAGTGAAAATGTATATCAAGTTGATAAAGAGGGTTGCATGAATGTTCCTTTGAAAATTTTTGCCTCTGAAAAGATCTTAGAAAAAATAAAAGAAGATGATTCTATTCAACAAGGAATTAATGTTGCCTGTATGCCTGGAATCTGTGGTCAAAGCATTATGATGCCCGACGCACACTTAGGTTATGGATTTAGTGTGGGAGGGGTTGCTGCTTTTGATGTTAATGAAGGATGTATCTCTCCCGGAGGGATAGGATTTGATATTAATTGTGGAGTGAGATTATTGACAACTTCTATGAATAAGGAAAAAGTTGAACCTAAAATTGAATTATTAATTGATACTTTATTTGACAATATACACTGCGGTATAGGTAGTGAATCTAGTTTAAGGCTAGAGGATGATGAACTTGTAGATGTACTTGATAATGGCCTTAAATGGGCACTGAAAGAAGGCTATGCAACAAAAAGTGATGTTGAACATTGTGAAGAGAATGGTGCAATGTCAACTGCTGATGCTTCAAAGGTTAGCCCTAGGGCAAAGAGTAGAGGAAGAAAACAATTGGGAACTCTTGGTGCGGGAAATCATTTCTTAGAAGTTCAATACGTTGAAGAAATATATGATGTTGAGGTTGCAAAAAAATTTGGAATAAATGAACCTGGACAAATTGTAGTTATGATTCACTCTGGGAGTAGGGGGCTTGGTCATCAAGTTTGTAGTGACTACCTCAGAAAGATAGAGAAAAACTTTCCAGAAATTGTTAGTAAATTACCTGAGAAGGATCTTGCTTATGCGCCTACTGATTCTCAGATTGCAAAAGATTATTTAGGTGCAATGAGTGCTGCAGCAAATTTTGGGTGGTGTAATAGACAATTAATTACTTATTATGCTAGAAAATCATTTGCCGAAGTATTTAATGACGGAACTAATTTGAAAACAGTATATGATCTTGCGCACAATATTGCAAAAATTGAAGAATATGATATTGATGGAGTAAAGAAAAAACTTTATGTTCATAGAAAGGGGGCAACTAGAGCTTTTGGACCTGGCCATAAAGAAGTACCTAAAGTATATCGTGAAGTTGGTCAACCTATCTTTTTACCAGGGAGCATGGGAACTTCATCTTATGTATTAGTTGGAACTGATAAAGCAATGAACGATACTTTTTCAAGTACTCCGCATGGTGCAGGAAGGCTAATGTCGAGACATGATGCAAATAAAAAATTCAAAGCCAATGCAGTTGTAAAAAAACTAGCCAAAGATAATATTTATGTAAAATCTGCTTCCTTCAGAGGGATAAGTGAAGAAGCTCCTGGCGTATACAAGGATGTAGATGATGTTGTTGAAGTATCAGACAGAGTAGGAATTGGTAAAAAAGTTGCAAAACTTAGGCCAATGGGTGTAATCAAAGGTTAGGGGCTTATAGTAATATCAGAGAATGCCTATATTAGATAAAATGGAAACTTGTATATTTTGTAAAATTATAAATGGGGATGTACCTTGCGATAAAGTGTATGAGGATGACAAAACACTTGCTTTTCTTGATCTTAATCCCGTTGCAAGAGGACATACACTAGTTATACCAAAAAAACATTTTGAAACTATGGATGAGATGGATGAAGAAACTGCTGCTGCAGTAATTGAAACTACTCAGAAAATTGCTAGGGCCGTCTTAAAATTTAATGATGGCTACAATGTTAATCAAAACAATAAACCAGAAGCTGGACAAGTAGTGCCCCATGTACATTATCATATTGTTCCAAGAAATTCAGGAGATGGATTACATTATTGTTGGAATAAGATAGATTTGTCTGAGAAAGAGATAGATGAAGTAAAAGTTAAAATCCAAACCTTTTTAAAATAAAATTATCTTCAGTTTTTATTAAAGGCGCCATAGTTCAGTCTGGCTAGAATGCCGCTCTCATGCGGCGGAGATCCCCGGTTCAAATCCGGGTGGCGCCATTATAATAATTTAGAAACATAATGGGCGTGATTCTCTTTTAATTTTTTAGAATATTTTGTATCTTTTAGAACTTTTTTTAACAATAATGATACTTTCTCCCCACTCAAGACCTGTGGCAATATTACATAATCTGCACCAGCATCATATAATTTCTTAGCTTGATGCATATGATTTGCAGTTACAAATACTTTTATTCTTTTATTTTTTTGTTTTACATTGTTAATTAAGTATAAACTATCTTTTTCAGAAGGAACTGTAGAGATTAATATTTTTACTTGATTTAGTTTTAAATTTTCTAATACTTCTTTTGTTGCTATATCTCCATACATACAAGTCTCTCTTTTGGAAATCATATCTTTTATTATATCGGGATTATAATCTACAACCATTACTTTTTTTCTTAAACTTTTTAAGGAATCGAAAAGAACTGAACCCATCCTATGTTTTCCTATTAATACTACGCTGTATTTTGTTTCTCTTGTTTGATAGTGTAATTTCTTTTGTTTGATTGGTAAAACTTTGGAGATGAAAGTTAATGCAGGTTCAAAGAAAGTATATATCCGTTCCTTGAATTCAATTAAATATGCAGTTACTGCCATTGATACTGATGCCAGGAGTATTACTAAGGAAAATGTTTCTGAAGATATATTTCCCATAACAAATGGGAGAGATATCATAATTAATGAAAACTCACTTACTTGGCCTAAACTTAATCCTGCTAAAAATGCAGTTCTTTTTTCATAACCGAAAACTGTTGTTATAAGATATATTATCATCGGCTTTACAATAAAAATTGCTGCAAACAAGATTGTTGCAATTTTTAATAATGCTAGACTGAATGTAATATTCAATTGCATACCTAGTGCAACGAAAAAGATTGTAGCAAAAAATGTTTTTAATGGTTTTATCTTACCTATAATATCTGTCCTATACGGTAAATTTGCCATGGCCAATCCTGCAATAAATGCTCCAATAGTTATTGAAAAATGTAATAATTCCGCGATTATTGCAAATAAAAATAATGAAGTAAGCGATGTCAAAAATAATAATTCTTGATTTTTTGCTGCAAATGCAAATATCCTTGGGAATATGAACTTACTAACTACTGCGGCAATTAATAGCAGTACCACTCCGTAAATCAATGAATTAGCTATCAGGGCTGGAACTGAAGTTGTTGTTCCTACATTCATTAATAGTGATAATGCTAAGATCACTAGTATATCTTGCATCAATAAGATACCCAATACAATCTTTCCATGTAGGGTATCCATTTCATCATTATCTGATAATAATTTTATTACTACCATCGTACTACTGAACGCTAAAACTAATCCCATTAATACTGCTTCAAAAGGTGCAAATCCCAATCTAACTGCAATCATCTGTCCAAATAAATATGTTAAAATTACTTGTAAAACTCCTCCGATGAGAACTACTGGTCCAACATGTTTCAATCTCTTTAAATTTAATTCTAAACCAACAATAAATAATAGAAATGCTATACCAAATTCCGAGATTGCATGAATTGTTTCAGTATCGTTAATTAATTTGAAACCCAATGGTCCGAGAATTAATCCAGTTATGATGTATGCAGGAATTAAAGGTTGTTTGAAAAATTTTGTTATGAATGCTATGATTGTTGCAACAATAATTAATAATGCTATATCAATTAATAGCGTTCCAGGTAAGTTGTTTATTAATTGTAAAAACTCCATTTTCTCCTCTTTATTTATTAAATATTAAGAAAATCAGTATTTAAAGTTTTCCTAAGAAAAAATTATAAATAGAGATTACTTAAGAAGTATAATGGTAAAAAATAAACTTAAATTTTTTAAACAAAAAAAAGATATTAAAGAAATAGTTATCGCTAAATTTGATCCAATTAAAGATTGGCACCAAGATAGGAAAGGTTATTTTTTAATTAGATTAAATAGAAAAAAGAAAGAAATTGATGTTGGATTTTCTACAAATAAACATATTATTACAAAAGAGATTCATGGAAAGAATGCTACTGAGATATGCCACACAATCATCTCAAAAAAATTAATTTCTAGAAAGGATCATGCTGCTTATTTGGGAAAAGAATTATGTAAGGCAGAACTTGCATTGAAATATAATTTGAAATATGAACAGGATTCAGATTTGAAATTGAAATAATTATTTCTTTTTTAAAATTATTTCAATAGTACTGACTCTTACCATTTTTCCTTCTTTATTCTCGAACTCTTCGGAATTTATTTTTATATCTTCAATAAAAATTATTCCTTCTAAAAATCTTTTTGTAGCAACTTCTGCTATATCTACTGCTCTAGAAATAAATTTGCCCCTTGCTTTAATAGCTACTTCATCTGCAGCCTGAGTAGTGAATTGCATTACCACTCCAGTAACATAGCTCATAAAAGGTTTTCCACCAATAAAAATTACCTGATCATCCTCTTGTTCTGGGCATAGTGTTTCTGCCGAAGTAGTTTCTTCTTCAGTACTCTCTTTTTCTGTAATCTTTGTTTCTTCTGCCATTTTTTGAAAATGAACTGATATACACGAGATTGATTATAAAATTAAATACTTTCTTTTTTCTTTAATCTTGTAACATATCCAGCTATAATATTTCTAAGTTTTTTTGATTTTGTATCTGCTAGTGTCACCACTACTTTTTTGTTCTCATCAAATGTAGTTTTGAATTCATCAGCATGCTCTTTGAATAGCTTATGTGTTACTCTCTTAATTAATTTTGTCTTTATTCTTCCCATGGTTTTGTATTAAATGACCTATTTATAAATCTTATCATTTGGCTTTTTTCTTTTTTGAAGTGTACCTTGATTTCCTCACTGCATAATTTGCTGGGTTCTTTATTCTTTGGCAAAGATTATCTTTTTCACATAATCTTAGATCTTTATAATATGCTATATTTGAACAGTTAGGGGGCAATCTCTTTTCTGTTTGCCTCTTATGCCAAGATAGCTGAGATAATAAATATGTTTCCTTCAGGGGCTCTTCATTTTTTTCATTCCATTCTTTTGCCAAATCTTCAGTCTCTTCATAATTCCATCCCACTGATTTTAAAAAATTTAATAAAATAAACAGAAATCTTTTCTTTCCATCCTCTACCCCTTCTAGTCCTTTTTTTATACAAGGCGGGAAAAAGCCTAATTCAACTTTATAATCTAATTCTTCAAATTCTTTTACAACTTTTTCTTTTTCTGGCATAATTATTATTTTTTTATTCCTTGAATCCCAATCATATGCCTGCAATAGTAAATTTCTTATTTCATTTTTTGCCGAACTTGAATAATTTATAAAAGGTATATTTGTTATTACTTTTTCAATCTGTGCATCTTCTTTTTCAAACTCAGAAATCCTTTCTATATCTATAGGTATACTTGCTAAACCTGATTTTTCATGAAGAGAGTATGGTGCCCTGAACATATGCCTGCTAGATATTAATACAGTATCTACTTTTAATAAATCTTCAATATCTAATTTACACTTTAGCGCGGCAATCCTTTCTCTGAAGGGTTTTTCAACCATGCTAATCAAATAACTGGCAATTATCCTTGCTGCTTCAGGAAATAGTAATTTTGTTTCTGTGTTGTTTATTGAATCTGGCATAGATTCAAAGGGCACTATTAGATGAAATCCTTTATTCCCAGAAAACTTACAACCTACATTAGTTATGTCGTGAAATTTTAATGATTCATATAATAGCTCTGATAATATTTTTGAATATTTTACTTCTGGACTATCAATATCTAAAACTAAGTCCCACCCAGATCTTAGTTCATCTAATTGTTTTCTATTCATTCCAGTTTTCAAGTCTAATGGATCTACCCATCTTTCTTCTGAAATGTGAAAAGAAGTAACTCCTTGTTTTGCAAATTCTAATATATCTGTTTCAAATTGTAGGGTATCTGGACGCCTACCAAATCCTCCGTCTTTAAATCTTACTGCAACCTCCCTATCCTTTGCAGAAGATAATAACTCTTTTTGTATATCTCTCCGAGAATAATATCCTAGAACTTGTTCATTTGTTAAAGTCATTAAGAATGATAGTCTTACTTTATTTAAATAAATTTCTTAAGACTACTTTTCTTTCAATGCTGCTTCTTTTTGATGTAATTGTTTATATAACTCAGAAAGATTTCCTTCCATCTGTTTCATTAAACCAACTAAATCATTTGATTGTTTTGAAAGAATATCCCTTGCACTAGTGAAACTTTTTTTTGTCATTGCTCCAGCGCCAACATTCATTAATATTTCCTTAGATTCTTTTAATTTTGCTTCAATAAAAATTCCTGCTCCAAGGGGTACAACAATGTCATTCTTACCTTCTATATTATTTAATTCTGATAAGTTTTCAGCTAAAAGATTTAAATCTGAAGTTTGTTGACCTAACATTTGAATTTGTTGTTCTACTTGTTGAATTTGTGAACCTAAGATTTGCATCTCAAATTGATTTTGTTGTAGTTCTCTTTCTTGATTCATTTCTTTGTTACCTTTTTAGTAGTCTTCTTTACTGTTGTCTTCTTTTCTACTTTTTCTGTTCTTTTAACTTTCTTCTTTTCTTCAACAACTAAATCAGCAGCAGACATTGCTTTGTGAATATCTTCTGTTTTTGCACCTTTCTTCAAAGATACTTCTTTTTCAGTTGGTTCTAAGTGTGAAATGTTGCACTTTCTTCTTCTTACATTTCCATCTATTAAAACAAATTTTTCATCTATTTTTTCTACAACAACTGCGATTTTTCCAGCATCTCTTCCTGCTAATTTTATGCAAACTCTTCCAACATCTATCATTTTATTTTGCCCCCAAATTTCTAACTAGACTTTTTATCTTTTTTCTTGTACATGCTGAACATAAATTTCCGCCATAAGGTCTTTGTGGTCTTTTTTTTGATTTTGCAAGATTCTTAAATCTTGTTGCTATCAAATTTGGAATTCCATGTAATTGTTTTCCGCACTCTGTACATATCAATTTTGATGGTTTTCTTCTTCTGTACTGAATCTTTGTAGTTCCGCCTGGAGTCTTTACAAAAACTCTTCTTTTTGTTCGTGATTTGTGTTTTCCTTCTGGCATTTTAATGTACCTTCAATAGTTTTCTTATTATTATACTAAATATGATTGAGGTTAAGATATATATCCATAACCAACTGTTGAACCATAAAAAACTTAATTCTATGTCAACAAATGTTTTCCTTAACCAACTAAATACTACCAATAAAGGTAACATTGTTATTAAAGTTGGTTTCATAGTGTGTTTCATATGCTCCATTGATTTTTGCATTGAAATTTTTTGTAACTGTAATGTTTTTTCAGGATCATGTGCGAATTTCTTCAAATCTGATCTTATTTCTTTCATTTCTTCTTTTAAGGCCTTCATTAGTTTTTGATCAGTAAATATTTTATAAAAAACTGAAACAAATAACGTCAACAAGAATGATATAAATATCAAAGTTGCTGTTGGATGTGCTTCTATCATACTACCGAACATTGAATTGAAAATTGAATCTAACATTTTTTATATATTTATTTATCTCCTTTTAAAAGTTTATGTTTGCATCATCTTCCTTAATGCAGGATTCATATCCATCATATGTTGTTGTGCTATTTCTTCATATAATCTATAGATAATCATAACTGTAAGTAGTATACCTGTTCCTCTAGCTAATGCTCCGGTTAGGTCTGCAATTGCTGCTAATAATCCTACTGCAATACCACCCATCACTGTTAAGGGCATAATGTATCTGTTTAATAATCTCTCTAATACTCTCTGATCGTTTCTAAATCCAGGTATTCTTAATCCAGATGACATAATTTGTTTTGCTTGAGATTTTGCATCCATCCCTGATGTTTGTACCCAAAATACGGAAAATAGTACTGCTCCTCCGATCATGAATGCTATATAGGTTAAACTTTGTAACAACATAGTGGGAGTTAATATTCCTTTAATTACTGCCTCAGTTAAGTTTGGTGAATTTGTCCAAAATACTAATCCTGAAGTAGGCATATTTCCAGAAAATTGTCCGAAAACATGTACTGAAATCCAATGCATAAATCCTGAATCTGCAACTCTATTTTGAAGTAATCTTGACCATAATTGAACATTTGCTATTAATGCTGCAACCAATATAACTGGAATGTTACTTGTATATAGGAATCTTAATGGCCATCTCATTCCTTGACCCCTAACTCTACCAAATGACAGAGGTATCTCTACTTTCATTGCTTGTGCATACACTGAAATGGCAAATACTAAAACTGTGAATAATATTGCAAAGAAAGGTATTGCTGCACCCATCATATCTGCATTTATTAATGAACCAAAGAATGTCCATACTGCTCCAATAGCTGGTAATCCTGAACCAAATGCCCATGTTCCCGCAGTAGTTAATGGTGAAAATGCTCTAATAAATAATTGTTGTGAAACTCCAGCGGCAATGAATAAACTTAATCCGGAACCAAATCCCCACTTACTAACAACTTCGTCCATAAATAATACTAGCATTCCACCTAACATAAGTTGAAAGGCTAATAATAGTTGAAATGTGAAAAATGAGGGCATGCCTGCAAATATGACATTGTTGAATCCTTCGGGAGATAATCCTCCCATGAATACATAAACAATCGCTTCAAATAAAATAAAGAATATTGCTAATAATTTTTGTAATCCTTGAAAATATTTCTTTCCTTCTGAAGTAGTTAACTCTAAATTAAGAATTCCTGCTCCAGTTAATAATTGCAATACAATGGATGCTGTTACAATTGGTCCAATTCCTAAAGATAAAATTGATCCGAAATTTGCACCCAATATAATAGATAATTGTTCAAATTGAGATAATGCATTACTACCTAATCCAAATAATGGAATCATAGATAATATGAAGAATGAAACTAAAATTATAAGTGTCCATTTTAACTTTATTTTAAATCCTAATTTTGATTCTGTTGGCCCTTGTACTTCAGGCAGATTCATTAATAAATTTTTTAAGAACATTCTACTGCCTTACCGCCCAGAGATTCTATTTTTTCTGCGGCCTTAGCTGAAAACGATTTACACGTTATTTCCATTTTGTTTGTTAGGTCGCCCCTCGCAAGGATCTTATCAAATTTAGAAAGATCAATAATATATGTATCTCCTTTTTTTGTACCAAGTATGTCTACTTTTGAATTTATGTAGCCAATATTTATTGTTTTTATTTTATTTTTTAATTTGGATGCTGGAGTTTTGAATCCATGTTTACCGAAATATGCATTTCCAAATTCTTTTAAAATTGATTGTTTCTTTTGAGCTGCCCTCTTCCCAGTCCCTGCCATTCCTCTACCTCCACGATTACCTGCTCCTCTTCTCTTCTTCATGGAGCCCCAACCATGCGTAGTGTGTGCTCTAAACTTTGTACTTTTTCTTTTTCTTGTTGCAGTCATTTTATAACATTTTTTTTATTAGGATATTTATTTTTTCTTTTCTATAACCTAATACGCCACCCACTGAGAATGGCTTCTTTACTCCTTTTCTTTCGAATCCGCCAATTGGAGGATTTAATCTGAAAAATGGTTTTATTCCAGGGATATCTTTTATTTCTTTTTCTCCTGCGATAAATTTCTTTGAAAAATCTTCAAAGGATATTTTTAATTCTTTTTGAATATAATCTTCTGTTAATTTTATATTTCCTGGCAACTTTCCTCTCTTTTCTACTAACTCTTTGAAAGTTTCTTCATCTATTTCTCCCCAAGTAACATAATCTTTTATTCTTTTGATCATTCCTACTGATGAAGGATTATTTTTTACTACGGAACATGAATTCTTTTTATGTAAGTTTAATAATTGTAAAGTTGATTTTACTTCTTTAGTTAAACCGTGTTCTCCACATATCCTAATAATTGCTATTCTGCTCATTTTTTATTTCCTTCAATAAGACCTGATCTTTTTTCGAAATCTTTATTTATTTTTACTAAATTTAAATTTTGTAATGATTCCATACATGCTTTGATCAAATTTAAACCTGTTTTTGTTTGACCTTCTGTATGTGAATAAACATCTTTTACTCCTGCAAAATCAAGTATCTTCTTTAATTGTCCTTGAATAACTAATTTTGTTCCTTTTGGTGCAGGTATCAATTCTACTATGACACTACTCATCTTTCCTTTTGTTTTTAAAGGTATTGAATGAGATTCACCACAGTCACATGCCCATGATCCACATCCTCTTCTGATTTTCATTATACTAAGTTTTGCTTTTCTTATTGCCTTTTCTCTTGCAGGAACTGTTTCTTTTGCTTTACCGTATCCTATTCCAACATGTCCATTTCTATCCCCTACTAGTGCAACAGTTGCGAAAGTTGGTTTATTTCCTTCCTTAGTTTTCTTTTGAGTTTGTTTCCAAATACTTCTTTTTCCGCCACCAAATTTACCCTTTGATTGACCGATTGCTAATAAATCTTGTTCAAGATTTGGAAGTAATAAATCTACTATTTCAGGTTCTAATATTTTTATTCCTGCATCTAATATATAATCAATATTTTTTATTTCACCAGCTTTTACTTTTTTACCAATATCTGTCTTAGGAATCCAAGTCTCCATGATTGTATCAACTTTGCTTTTTTCAGCATCCTTTCTATCGTAAGGCCTTCTGTTATTCCTATTTCTTTGATGGTTTCTCATTGGTTTCATTTTACACCTTCAACTTTTTTCTTAACTTCTTCAAAATGTGCTGAAATATCTTTTTTGTTAGTTTTCCCAGTTACTTTTTCATCTCCAGGAAAAATGGATTCTGAGGCAGGTACATCTAATCCGGAATCAATGATTCCCTTTATTGCCGCTGCAATTCTTGATTTCTTTACTAATCTCCTTAGGCCAAGATCTATTATTCCATCTTTAGCTACATCCTTAGCTAACTTTCCGAATAATAATCCAGTTAAATATGCAGAGGAAGTATTTCCTAAATTTTCTGTCCATCCATATTTCTTTAAATCTGCAGTGGTTATGTATTTTAAAGTTTCATCTCCAGATTCATTGAATTTTACTGCTTGTATAATCATTGAATTTGTTGATTGCCTTATTACGATCCTTACTCTATCAGAGACTACTTGCTTTAATCTTTTCTTGTAGTCAGTCTTCTTCTGCCTTTTTCTTCTATATCCTACTGTGTATGTTTTACTATTTGACATTTTTATTAATTAATTTATGTTCAGTCATATACAATTTAATGTGAGCCTTACTTCTGAAAAAATTTCCTTTTGATTTTAAATATAAGTTCCTGTATGTTACAGGTTCAATTAATTTTTTTTCTTTCAATTCTTTTAGGAAATTTCTTTGTTTTCTTATTTTGAACATCCATTCTACTTTTGAAGGTAATCTAGCTGTTCTTTTACCTTTTCTTGAACCAGTTTGAGTTTGCCTTCCCTTTCTTCTTTGAACTAATCTAGCTCTAGCTCTAAATCTGGATATTCCAGTTTGCGGTTTTGCTTTTATTACTCCATCTTTGATTAATGATCTTATATCGTGTTTAGTTACTGCTTCTTTAACTTCTGATACTTTTGTTTCATCTATCCATACTCTAGTTTTGCCAATTTTTAATATGTCTGCAGCTATCCTTTTTTGAGATGTTAGATTCATTGTTTTGTTCCTGGAACACTACTTTTTCTGTGTCCACTTTTTGTATCAGTTGTAGTTTTTTCTATCTTTTCTTCTATCTTTTTTATTTCTTTCGGTTTCGCTTCAGAAATATCTTTTTTCAATTTTTCTTTTATTTCTTCTGTTTTTGATTCTGAATCTTTTTTCTTAGTTTTGGCTTTTTCTGCAGCTTTCTTTGATTCTTCTATTTTTTTCTTTTTTTCTGCAGCTTTCTTTGTCTTTATCTTCTTTTTTTCCGAAATAACTGTTTCAATCTCAACCAACTCATTTTTTGAATCTTTGACATTAAATATTGATAAATTTAATTCCTGACATTTCTTTATAATTTCAACTTTTTTCTTCATTCCAATTCTTGCTGAGATTATTACAGATTCTGTTTTTTGATTTATTTCTGCTAGTTCAGCGATATTTGAAACTAATACTGGCCTAAATCCAGTATTTTTATCGATATATTTGATTTCATTAGGAGTACCATAACCTACTGAAGGTTGTTTCACATGCCCTTTTCTTTTTAATCTAATCTTATTATGCAAACCCCTTGGCGCCCTCCATTTATTCTTAAATTTATATTTATTGGAGTTTTGCCTCAAAAAATTAGGCTTCTTCTTCCTTAAATTTGATATTAATTCTTTCATATTTCTGCTCCTGCCTTTACAGTTATATATATTCCGTCTTGGAATCTTCTTCTATCTCTATTTACTATCCTTGTTGATCTCTCAATGTTTGCAGCAGTTTGTCCTGCAGTCTCTATATTACAAGAAGTTATTGTAATATCTGAACCATTTATTTCTACTTTCGCACCCTCTAATAAATCTGCGTGCCTAGGTACTTTTTCACCTAGGAAATTTTTAATAGTTAACTTATTACTTTCTTTAGTAACACTCATTGGAAAGTGACCTGAACAAATTTTTAATTTGTATTCAAATTCTTTTTTTGCTCCAGCCATTACATTAATCATGTGTTTTTTAGCAGTCTTTAATAATCTCTTCTCATTTTTAGATGCTTTTTTAACTGTTAAAGTTATTTTTTCTTTTTCTATATCTATTAATACAATTGGACTAATCAAATCTTTGATTACTTCCCCTGCTTCTCCTTTTGCTTTGAAGATTCTTCCATCTAAGGAAACTTCCACATTTTCAGGGATTTCGATTGTTTCAATTATATCTAATTTTACCATTTTAATAACAATAAGCTAATAGCTTTCCGCCAATTTTTTTCTCTAATGCTTGATCGTGAGTCATTATGCCTTGTGAAGTTGATAATATTAATATACCAAATCCCTTCGCAGGCAAGTATCTTTTTTCAAATTTTTCATAATCTTCTGTTTTTGCTGGAAATCTTGGTTTTATTGCTCCACACTTGTTTAAACTTCCAATTAAATTTACGTCAATAGTTTTTCCTTTATTAGATTCGATAACTTTGAATTCTCCGATGTATTTTGAATCATGTAAAATATTTAACACATTAACCATTACCTTTGATGCATTAGCTAATGTACATTCTTTTTTTCCTGCCTTCTCACTATTTAAAAGATGTGATAATGCATTTGATAGTGTATCGTTTAGTGTCATTTTTTTACCTTTATGAATATTTTTTGAATCCTAAATTTTTTGCAGATTCTCTAAAACATTGTCTGCAAATTCCAAGACTATACTTTCTGATATGTGCTCCACGTCTTCCACAAAATTTACATCTCCTTAATGCTTCTCCACAACTTCTTGTTTTAGGTTTATTGTGTTTCAAATATTTTATTTTTTTTGCAGGCTTTTTATTAAGCTGCTTCAGCATTTTTTTGTAATTTTTTGCAGTCATTTTATTCTTCTTCCTCTTCAGTGTAATTTACTTTGAATTTTGTTTTTATGAATTTAATAGCTTCTTCTTTTGTAACTCTGTGTTTTTCTGGAATTGATTTCTTGAAATATTTCCTTCTCTTTACTCTAAATCCTTTTCTTTCTAAAGTTACAGTTATATCTAATCCCATAGTTCCTATTTCAGGCATATAAGTTAAACCAGGAATATCTATATATTCTTGTAATCCGAAACCGAAATTTCCATATTGATCGAATGATTTTTTACTTATTAAATTTTCTTTAGCATTAAGTGTCCTTATCAATACTTCTTCTGCATCCTTTCCACGTAATGTTATTTTCACACCTAATTCTAGTCCAGGACGTACACCCCAAGTAGGAATTCTTTTAGTAGCCTTTCTTACTACTGGTGTCTTTCCAGAGATAGTACTTAGTAATTTTTTAGCTTTCTCTAATTTTTCTCCAGCTTCACCGGTTCCAATATTTAGAGTAACTTTCTCTATCCTTAAATTTTTCATTTCATTCATTTTATTTAGGTAATGTAATTATTGGTTTTGTTTTTCCTATTGCAAACGCATGCTCTATTCTAGTCTTAAATTCTTCTTTTTCTTTTGTACAAATTATTTGCG
>JABICB010000007.1 GCA_018652475.1 archaeon | reverse complement strand
CTAATTTAATTCCATAAGTAGTACCAATTACTGCTCCAGCAATTACAGGTATGTACCAATGCTCATCCATATAACCTGCAGATAGCGGATATGAATCCATCACTCCAATTTTATTTAAAATAGTTTGACCCAATAACGGCACAGAAATTGAACCAAAACCTGCTGCTGCACCGAATACACCCCCAATCCCACCTATCATAGTTTCTAATGCGGGATCTTTGACTTTTGTATCTTTTACCAAGGTTTCTAAATTATTTTTTGGTGTTTTTTTAGGATTATTTTTATCTATTTTTTCATATTTTATAGAATTGTATGAATTAACTGCCCCTGCAATTGCACCAATTCCTGCACCTGTCGCACCAAAGCCATAAAATACGAATTCTCCTGCAGTATCTACCCAGTCAGCCGAATGCCCAGTTATTAGTGAAATTATGCCAGGTATTAGTAATGTTAATCCTGTTGCTGCGGCCCCAACAAATCCCGCTACACTCCCTACAACTGCACCTACTCCTGCCCCTAAAATTCCTCCACCTAATGTTCCGACTGTTTTTATTGCTAATCCTTTCTGAGGATCACGTAATCTTTTTTCTAAATTATTATTACTTGAACTGCTAGAACTAGAGTAACCTCCACGGTAAGAACTTGGGCGTGATGATGATGATGATGATGATGATGATGATGATGATGATGATGATGATGTAATATTATTAGAAGTTTCATTATCTTTGTTTGAATAATTTATTACTTTCTTTTTTTTATCACATAAGGTTAGTCCTGAGGGAAACTCAGTTTCCATGTTCCCAACTTTTTTTTCATTGCCCCCCCAAGCATTTGTTTCATAAACTGAACTTGAACCATGTTTGTATAGATTACCTGGCGAATCATGAACTAGTTTTTCATCTGGTTTATTCGAATCGTAATAATGTATAGTATCTTCTGCAGAATTAAATAGGCCACTATCCTTGCGGTGCTTAACTTCACCAATTTCCTTCCCATTTTCATAAACATACGTTTTGTCTTCCCCTAACCAATTTGTTTCTTTTCTAATCTCCTTACCCATATAATTACACATTAGGAAAAATATATAAATCCTCCCGGTTGGATGCGTAAATCTAATTATTGGGCGATTTAGTGAAACTAATTAATTGAAAAGTTTTAAAAACTCTAAAAATGAAATCCTATCATGATAGAATTATATGTGATTATAATTGGATTATTACTAGCAATATTTTTGCCACAGATGATTAAAACTGTGACTGATGTTATTAAAACTGGAAAAATAAGATTGTCTCAATTCTTTATAGATGGTGGAATGCCTAGTGCCCACTCTTCATTTGTTTCTGCACTTAGTACTGCAACTATAATTAGTGAAGGATTTAGTATGTTAACTTTAGTTGTTTTGTCGTTTAGTTTAGTTATTATTAGAGATGCTTTTGGAATTAGATTAGAAGTTGGAAAACAAAAAGAAGTTCTTGAAAAACTACATCCAAAAGAAAGATTAGTTGCTGAACTGAAAAGAGAAGGCCATACTATCTTACAAGTATCTGCAGGCATTTTGTTTGGTATTGTAACAATGATTTTATCATTTAAATTACTTTGACATTTTGACAAAGATACCCTTTATTCTTTATATATAATTTTTAGTTAAGTTCTTTTATGACAGAAGAAGAAAGATTAAATGAAAGAGAGATATGGAGCTATATTCGTAGACGAGTAGAGGAACATAGGGGGCATTAACTTTATATATCTCTAAATCAAAATTACGTTATGAAAAAAAATATTAGAGATCCTTTAACAAATATTAAAAATAAAGAAAAAGAGTTAGAGCTCACTATTGAGCTACCTGGAATGAATAAAAAAACTGTTGAGTTGATTATAGATCCTGATCAAATTGAAATTAGAACTAAGAGAGTGAAAGATCTTCCTGAATTTCATAAATTAATTAGTTTACCTGTATTGGTTAATCCTGGCAAATTTAAGAAGAAATTCAAAAATGGTATTTTAATTTTGAAAATTAAAAAATTAAAAAAACAACCAAAAAGAAAAATGATTAATTTGAATGAAAAATAAAGGAGGTGAAAATGATAAATATTGATAAAAAAATCAAAAAACTGAAATCAAATGATATTCGTTTAATAAAAATTTCATCAATGGCGTTTATTTTGTTTTTGATTACAGTTTTACCAAGCTTTCATAATTTAGTTATGCAAGTTAATTGGCTATGGTACTTTGCAATAATGGTTATTACTGCATACATCCCATTAAAAAAAATGTTTAAGAAATAAATTAGAAGAATAGTTTTATTCTTCTAGTGTTTTTTTATTTTATTAATATTAATTTCTCATAATTATTATTATCTTGTATACTGCAAAAGATATCCATACAGATTGTAGTGCTAAAAATGGAATGGAATTTAGGTTATATGAATAAACTGCAAGTAAAAGACTTCCAATAATATTCATAACTGAGTAAATTATTTCATCCTGAGTTACTATCTTTAACAAATTTAATACAAATGCGGTTAGAATAATTAACATACCAATTAATCCTACTATTAACGCCCCATCCATTATTCTAATATCTCCCTCATTTTTATTGAATCTTTTATTTGCTCTGGACTTTCACAAATTATTTCTCCAGATATTTTATATTTTTTCAATGCCTTTGCTAATACTTTAAATTCCTCAACATCTATAGGGATATGATTTTTTTCACCCTTTGGCCCGTAATTTATGCCAGAGTAATGAATATGAAAATCTTTGTGATTGATTTCTTTTATTATTTCATTGAAATCTATTTCTCCTTGATTTCTAGCCTTTAAATGTGCGAAATCAATACAGAAGGCAGTATTTGTTTCTTTTGCCAATCTCAATGTTTCTTTCAATGAACCAAAAACAGATATTTTTCCGGTTGTTTCTGGAGAAAGTTTTATATCCCATTTATTTTTAGTTACTTCCTTTTGAAGTTCTATTAAATTTTCTTTTATAATTTGATAACTTTCTTCCTTGTCTCTCTTTCCAAAGTATCCTGCATGAAACACGATATCTTTTGCGCCAAGATAATGCCCTATCTCGCATGCCCCCAAAATTCTATCTTTACTCTTCTCTATCTTTTCTTCATCTTCTGAATTCAAATTTATGTAATATGATCCATGAATACTTAGCTGTATGTTTAATTTTTTTGCTAACTTTCCAATCCTGATTGCATCATCTTTTTTTAAATAAGTTGAATAAGTAAAAGATACTTCTGCTGCAGTAAAACCTAGTTTATGATATTCTAATAATTTAGATTCTGCCTCTTTTACTCCACCTATTCCTGCCGGACCTATTCTTAACATACTCAAGAATTAATTTGATATTTTAAAAGATTTTCTAAAAAAGAAAAAAAAGATTAAAAGAAAAGTTCTTTTAATCCCCATAGTAATAATATTACCCAAATTAGGATGTAATAACCATAATCTTTCCATATGTTTATTATCTTGAATTTTTTAATTAATTCAGATCCGAAACTTGCGAAACCGATCATCAATAAACAAGCCATGAAAGCCATTACTGCAAAAATTTCAACTATTGTAATTCCTGCTCCAATTAAGTAATATAAAACTAATGCTGCTAAAAATGTTCCGACTATTCTTATTCTGTGTGGCTTTGAATAAATTGCTTTTGAAAAGTTCATCCATTTCTTTGGATTTATTGCTAGTACTACTAATTTAATTATACTCGCCGCAATTATTATCAAGGCTATGTTTTCTATAGCATTCATTAATTTCACCTCCTTTTTTGATAGTTAATTTTGGGATGTTAGTTATTTAAATGTTTTTGAAAGAAAAGAGGTAAGATTGCCCGAAGAAGTAGTAGGTAGCTGGGCAATCTTGACTGTGATTGGAGGTTAAACTAATCCTGATTTAATCATTTGATTCGCTAATACTGACCTCTGTCCATTATATTCTTGGTATGCTAATTCCAAGTACCATTTTTCGATATTTTGATTTATATTCATTTTATCACCTAGCTTATTCATGAATTATTTCTTTTATATAGAACTCTAGAGTGCATGTCAAAATGTCAAAAAGATTTTAAATTTGATTTGTTTAGTTAAGGTATGAAAGAGTATAATGTACAACAGTTGGATCAAATATTAATTAAACTTTACAAGGAATATCAAGAAAGGAAAGGTTCACCGAGAAAATGTAACTTAGAAGAATACTTTCATAATCAATCAAATTATATTCAAAATAGATTACATCAGATAATTTATTTTGATAAGGACTAATCCATCGGACCATATTGCATATTTGCTAATATTAGTTCTACTTGTAATTCATGTCCCTTTTTACAAAAATCATATGGTCTTTTTTTTAAATAAGGGTTAGTTGAATAAAACCAATCTCGAGCTTTTTTTTCTGACCCAATTACATCGAACATTTTGTAGATTAGATCTTCACTCATTGTTTTAAACATTTCAGTAGTTAGGTAATCATCCAACCCACCAAATTCAGGTTTTGTTAAAAAATCATCAATATTCATAAAATCAGTAACTGGACTGTTTTTATAAACCTTGCTATACTATTAACTGCTCAGTGATAACAAACAGAAAGGTTTATAAGGGTTGAATTTTCAAATTTATTAAATAAAATGGTGTTCGAAACAAAATACGGAGTTATTTCAGATATACATTCTGCAAACGATAATCTTTCAGAAACTATAGATTATTTTAAATCTAAGGGGGTTAAGGAGTTAATTCTTAATGGAGATATTGCAGATATTAAACATACGCTTGGAGCTTCACAAGATGAAGTTGCTAATGTGTTGAAAATAGTTGGAGAGAGTAATCTTTTTTCATATGTTCAACCAGGTAGTCACGAAACCGTAGGCATGTATGCGCCAGTTATGACATATTTCACTGGAAAATATGGAAATATACTTAATATGAATAAAATTCAAAAAGTAAAAAATGTTGATCATGATTTAATATTTATTCCCGGTTCAGATTTTCATTCTGGGGGGGAATACTCTTTTGGGGATGAACTTGATTCCGGACTCTATGTTAATTCAGATGAGGGAATTAGGACATATGCTAAATATCTTAAGGACGGTAAAAATCTTTCAGGCGCTAAATTAATAGATTATCATAATATTAATGAGGTTAAAAAATTAAACATAAATCCAGATAATAGTATTGTAATTTGTCATGTCCCTAGAAAATTTGATAGTCTTGAAAATGCTGTAGATGTTGCATATTTTGCAAGTACAGAAAAAGGAGTTATTCTTCCAGGAATTGTTGTTGAAAATATGATTAAGAAACAATTCGGAGAAGTTTCATATAATGATATGCTAGCAATTGCTAATCATAATGGTTATGAATTAAGAGTTGAAAATAGGGGAAATGAAAAACTGGCAAAGCTTTATGGTGAATTAGGAATTAAAAAGGCAATCAGTGGACACTTTCATGAATCTGCACATAAGGCTCATGATCTTTCCGGTAAAATTGTTGAAGAAGGGCAAATAGTTGATGAATTGTTCTGGAACTCTGGATGTTATAAGGATGGACAAACAGGAATTTTGACAGTTAATGGAAATAAAGCTAGTTATGAAAATATAAAATTATAAAATGGTATTAAGTTTTGGAATGGGCATGGAATTGAGACAGGAGATGAAATATAGATTAGATCAGTCTCAGAAACTTCAATTAGGACAACTTCAAAAAATTAGTGATTCATTGACCCATGAAGAATTTCCAAATGCTAAGAAAGGTTTGGAAGGAATCTTTGCTGCTGCGGAAGTATTGAATGAAAATAGGGCTTGCGGAGTTTTAATTGGGGGATTATTGAAGACTATATATGATCCAATTACTTCTGAGAAAGATTTAATGAAACATAAAGATGTTGACGTGCTTCTTCTTGATAATCTGTACACCCCAAAAGAAAAATTTGAACATGGAATAGATTGGTGGGTTCCAACTGAGAAAAAAATCGATATTGTGGGAGAATACAGCAAGGTTCTTGGTGCAAAAACTAAATTTTGGAAGAACGGGAATGACATTATCTTATCTTATGGATTGAAATCAATGAATATTCTTACTCCAGGATTATATATCCCAACAATAGACTCTATCGTAGAAATGAGGGAAGCTGAAACTTATGCGAATATTGGAAGAGGTTTTGAATATGATGCTAATGTTGATTCTGAATTTAAAGAATCTATTGAAAATAGTCTTGATAGTGAAATACCTTATTTTATTTATAATAACCTTAATGTTCATGTGTTTAAGGAAGACCATATTAATGATTACGGACAAAGATGTAATCTTGAAGTTGAAACTTTCCAAAGAGATATTCTTAGTGAGATAAAAAGTAAATATTAGATTATTTTTAATGGTTGATAGTGAATTATTGAGTTATATTCATCTATCACTTTTTCTTTTGTGTGATCAATATAGTATGCATTGACATCCAAATCTGATTTTCTTAATTTCTTTTTTACATCAGAATATCCCGTCCTGTGTTTTGAAAGGTATGTTGTCCACATTAGTGGTCCAACTTCTATTATTTTAGAATATTTACGAGGTACCCAGTATTCTCCATCTGTACTTTTTATTGCAAACTCTAATTTTTTTATTAATGACATGTTGTTTTCACTATCTGAAAATTTATATATCTTTTTAATTTGGAATTACTATGACAAATATGATTATATTGGGTCCACAAGGCTGTGGAAAAGGCACACAGGCAAAGAAAATTTCTAAGGAACTTGATATTCCACACATTTCTACAGGAGACATATTCAGAGAACTAAGAAAAGAAGATTCTGAACTTGGAAGAAAAGTTAAGAATCTTATTGATGAAGGTAACTTTGTTCCAGATGATGTTACAATTGAGATAGTTAAAGATAGGCTTAAAAAAAAAGACTGTAAAGATGGTTTTATTCTTGATGGATTCCCTCGGAATTTATTTCAGGCTAAATCTATCAATGAAGTAATAAATATTGATTATGTATTTGACATTGAAATCCCTCATGATGTTTCTGTGCATAGGCTTTCTGGCAGAAGAACTTGCTCAAATAAAGGCTGTGGTGCAATCTATAATATCTATTTGGAACCAAAGTCTAAGGAAGAAAGAATATGTGACAAATGCGGCTCAAATTTGTTTCAAAGGATGGACGATCAGAAAGAAGCAATCGAAAAAAGACTTAGAACTTATCACACTGAAACTGAACCAATGATGGAATTTTATAAATTGAAAAGTAACTTGGTTGTACTTGATGGAACTGCAACTATTGATGAAGTTTTTGAAGAAATAATGAACGCTATCTTGTAACTCTTTTCTTTCTTTTCTTTTTTCTTTTGATGGGTTTTCTTACCTTATACTCTCTTTTTATTTTATAATCTAATTTTATTTTTTCAAAGTTTGGCAATATTTCTTTAGTTATTTTTACTTTATTTATTTCTACAACTTTTTTGAAATGTTCTTTATCTCTTTCTGCCACTAAAGTTATTGCCTTTCCTTCCTTTCCTGCCCTTGCAGTTCTTCCAACCCTATGTATGTAATATTTTGGATCAAAAGAAACATCATAATTGTAGATATGGGAAAGATCCACTATATCTAATCCTCTTGCTAGAACATTTGTTCCAACGATTATTGTCTTTTTACCTTCATTAAAATCTTTTATTATTTGATTACGTTGTTTTTGATCAATTCCACTATGAAATGCGTAAACTTCCATTTCGTTTTGTTTTAAATTTTTTGAAACAAAATCTACATTGTTTTTTGTATTGCAGAAAACCATCACTAATTTTGATTTTTCTTTTTTTAGTAAATGTAATAGTAATGAGAACTTATCTTCAGTTTCATAATAAACTTGATTTAGTTTTGAAACATCAACTTTTTCCTTTGCAGAAATATTTTGTGGTTTTTTCATATAATTTTTTTCAAACTTATTTAGTTCTTTTGATTTTGTAGCTGAAAAAAGTAAGTTTTGTCTTTTCTTTGGCAGAAATTTCATTATTTTTTCTATTTTTGGAAAGAAGCCCAACTTTGCCATCACATCTGCTTCATCCAAAATTAAAGTTGTTATTTTTTGTAAGTAAATTGATTTTGTTTTTGTATGTTCTAAAATTCTTCCAGGAGTTCCAATTACTATATCTGCATCTTCTAATGCTTTTATTTGTTTATTGAAAGAAACACCCCCGTAAACTGTTACTATATTAAGATCTTTATATTCTGAAAATGTTTTATAAACTTCAGAAATCTGTTCTGCTAATTCCCTCGTTGGAGTTAAAACTAACACTTGCAACCCATAATCTGGTTCAGTATTTTGAATGGTCCCTGAAGCAAAAGCTAATGTTTTTCCCGATCCTGTTGCAGAACTGGCTATTACATCCATTCCTTCTATTACTAGGGGCATTGTTTTTGCTTGCACATCTGTTGGTTTTGAGAAATTTTTCTCTATTAGTCTCAATAATGGTTTTTCCAACAACAGATCTTTGAAATTTGTCTTATTCATGGTTATTTAGTGAGAACTAGTGTTTTTAAAATTAATGAAAATAAAAAAAATGAAGAAGTTATTCTTCTTCAGCGAACTTCTTTATTTCTTCGAAGTTTGCAACTATTAGTTTAGCTTTATTTTTTCCAAAGCTAAAAGGCCATTTTGCTTCTGCGTCTTGTTCGCCAATAAGTTTTATTAGCTTGTGTCCCTTAAATTCATCAAATTCTGCTGTCATTTTGTATTTCCTTTCGAAATTTGTAAGGAATTATTGACCTATTCATTTATAAATTTTTAGTTAATCTACACAATAATCATGGAAATTATACACTTCACTTCGGAAGAAAAATGGGATAGTATTCAAAGTAGTGGCTACTTATTGCCGAAAACTCATCCAGATAATTTTAATCGAAATAGTTTGAGTGATTTAAAAAAAACTATTCAATTTGATGAATATATTGTTGGAATTCCAGTAGATAAATATAGTGGTTGGAAAGATGCACTGCTTACCCATAGGCTATGGCAATACACTTCTTATGAAGTTGTTTTGAAATTTCCAGTTACTTGGCCAACTACAACATTCGTTAGAGATCATCAATTATTATCTCCCGGAAGATTTAGGGATGATTTGAAAATTAATATTATGGATCATTATTTTGGGATTGGTGCTGGGAGAATAGACGATAATCAAAAAAATGTAGTTGAGTCTTATGAAAAAAAATTTATGAAAGACTATAATCTTTCTTCAATTCTTTTAGAAGAATATGGGGGGAAGTATAATGCTCCTGAAGTTTGGAGCCCACAAGTAACTCCCACTAGTTTAATTGAAAGGATTTCCTTTAGAGATATTCCCAAGTAATGAAAATGAATAAATAGTATTTTTATTTTTGAATAATTATTGTAAATGTTTGATAACCCTTAAATAGTACTCCTAGTTTTTATCGGTTCTTTTAGAAAGGAATTTTAAAAATGAATTGGGAAAAATTTAATCCATTAATATTTTTGATGGCCTTAGGTGCAGGAGGGATATCTGTAATACCTTTCGCATTTTTTCAGTATACTACTGAGAATGTGAAGGGATTAATTACTATGTCGCAAATGGGCCACGGGAGCTTATCACTAATTAAAGAATTACTTTTTAGATCTTTAGAATTTGCAATGGCAGTTTTTGCAATTATACATATTGTATTAATGATTAGCTTATTTAGAAGATTTAACAAGTGGAAAAAAACAGACGCATATAAGGACATGTTGAATGATCCTCTGAAGAATACTGCATTATTGGCACCATTTATTGCAATTATAATGACCTTGAATGTATTCATTGGTCCAGTAAGGTTTTTTATACAGTCATTTGCAGATAATTTACAATCTTTTATGTTGCCTGCATTAATTGCATGGGGAATAGTTTGGATAGCTTTAATGAAATTTGATATCAAATTATTAAAGATAGCATTTGAAAAAGATTTTGATATAGGAAAGATTAGTTTTGGTTGGTTATTACATCCATTCGCCTTATCTATGTTAACTGTGACTGGAACAGGCATTGCAGCATTAGCTAAGAATGCGAGTATTGCACATGCTGCAGCCTTTATGTCGATGATATCTGGAACAATGGCCGCATTTTTACTGACTGTTAAATTAATATCAATTTTCAAGAGTCATTATGCTGCAAAAGGATTACCAGAAAGACAGTTTTTACCAAGTTTTTTGATAGTAATACCTAATATAACTTTGTTAGCTATAAGTGCATTCAGGATTGGACATTATTTGGAGCATAATTTTGCAATGCAAATGGGACCATATTATTTATTAGTTATGACCCTGGCATTTGCATTTGAAACATGGTATATGTTATTTGGACTTTCTTTATTGAAAGATTACTTTACTAAGTATTTTTTTAAGAAAGAGTTTTATGTAAGTCAATGGGGATTAGTATGTCCAGTAGTAGCTTATGCAGTCCTAGGTAGTTTTGTGTATAAGGTATTTGTACCGAGTGTATTACTATATTTGACAATACTTGGAACAACTCTTGTTGCGATATTGCTGTTTATTATCTTGTTTATTAGACAAGGTAGATGTTCAGGAATATTGAGTAAAAATGGGATAGACTGTCTATCCTAATTTTTTTCTTTTTTAAAAGCACATAAAAACATTTATATATGAGTTATGAATATATATTCATAACCTTAATAGGTAGGATAAATAAAAATGCCAAATAGAGATGGAACAGGACCAGAAGGTAAAGGACCAAAAACTGGAAGACAGATGGGAAAATGCGAAGGAGCAAAGTCTGCTGGAAGAGGTTTAGGGCCTTGTGGACAAGGAACAAGACGTGGGTTAGGTAGAAGATTTAACAATGAATCTCAAGATTCAGAAGAATAATGCCAAGGCCTTGTAAAAGAAGGAGAGTCAGTGGTCGACCAAACTCTTCTTATTTTAAACCCGCGGGAATGAGAAAAATTGATTTATTAGAGAGTATTTTAGCAATCGATGAATTTGAAGCATTAAGATTAAAAGATTTACTGGGTTTGGATCAAAATAAATGTTCCGAAAAAATGAATATTTCACAATCAACATTCCATAGATTAATTATTTCTGCAAGAAAAAAAATTGCAGATGCAATAGTTAATGGTAAGGCAATAAAAATAGAAAAATCCAGCGATAATAGTTAAATAAATAAATTTATAACTTTTTTTAAACTTCTTAATTTATGATAATTAAAATTAATCCGTCAATTATCCCGTATGATAATCTTCTTGAATCTTTATGTAGGGCACCATATCATGGCCATCCACAAGGTTGCCCAGATTATGGAAAAAAGGAAGGTTGTCCACCGAGAAAACCATTTGAAGATATTTTTAATTTAAATAAAGATATGTATGTTATTTATACTGAATTTCTTGTTGGTGAATTTGCTGAAAAGATGAGAACAACTCATCCAAACTGGAAAGAATTTAATTATCCAGATCATTTAAAGAAAACAAATAATTTTATGCAATCCTTTGAAAATAAATTAAGAGAAAAACATCCTGATTGGCCAGAAGAATATTATGCTAAAAAAAATAATGAATCTTGGAGTTCTGCAAGAAAATGGTATAATCCTCGGAGATGGCAACATACAGCAAAAAAAAATCAGCGAATTGAAGAAAATAAATTTCTTAATGAGCATCCTGAATTAATTTTAGATAAATGTCCAGAAGCTAGTGGGATTAATCTTACTGCATTAATGTATGAACTAGGAATTGAATTAAAATGGCAATGGCCGCCCATCCATGATATCAAAAACAAATCTTATATTATTTCAATTGGTGGGCATCCGATAACTCCAGAATTAGATAAATAATTTTAAATAGTTTTAATACCCCCTTAAAAATATGGAACAATACTGGATTCCCAAGGAGTTAGATTTTGAAAATCTGAGAAAATGCTTAGATAATTATGAAGCTGACTCTATTTTTGTAAGGTTGAAAGGTTCCTCTGGTGGCGAGGTAAAACTTAAAGAAGATCTGACTGGAAAAGTTTTAGATTTTAAAAAAGATGATTCCGGATTATATTTATCTATTAATTCTGAAGAAGTATTTCATTTTCCATTAAAAAATTATGAGGTAGATAGACAAAAAGGTTTCAGTTTAGCTTATGAAAGAGTTAGAGAAAATGGAAGTTTAGTTATGTTAAGTAGGGGGATTGATCCTTATGATTCTGAACTTCCTGAACCGAAAAAATCTTTTTTAAGACATGCACTTGATGACCATTTATTTGAATTATATTTCAAAGGAAGAGTTGATCTTGAATTTCATTCTTGGTGGGATAAGCCACATTTTAAGTATTGGAATATAAAATAGAATTATTTAATTTTTAAAGATTTCATGATTTTATCAAGCTTAATATTTATTTCTTCTAAATCTTTATTAGTTGCATTAGTTTTTGAATTTTTATTGAAACATTTATCGCAAAAAATTGGTTTGTCAGAGGTAGGTTTGAAAGGTACTTCACAGTCAGATTTACATGCATCGCAGACAACTTTAGTCCATTCAAGTTTAGTTTCTCCCCTATTTGATCTGCCTGAATCTCTTCCGCCTGATCTTTTGAAATCTCTTCCTGAATCTCTTCCGCCTGATCTTTTGAAATCTCTTCCTGAATCTCTTCCGCTAGATCTGCCTGAATCTCTTCCGCCTGATCTTTTGAAATCTCTCTTAGGTCCGCTTCTGGAACTACTTCTACTACCAGATTTCTTTAATACTCTATCCTTGAATTTTACTAATTTTTCTGACATTATAGTTTTTAACTTAGAGTCCTGTTTATAATACTATGTATTTAGCAATATTTATTGTTTTCTTAATAATCTATTATCTTTTTCATATTTTTTCTAAATTGTTTACTATCTCTAATCCAAGATATCGCTTTTTCTGAAGAAATACTACAATTTTCTGTAAGAGTGAAATACATTTTCCTATCAGATAATGAAGATACGTATTGTCCGAAAGTTTCAGTTTTATGAATAGTATTTTCTAATTTTGATTCTAATGAATTAGTCTGATCTTCTTTTGGTTGTTTTATTCCAAATAGATTATTTGTATATTTTTTAAAGTTCATTTTACCTTATCCTTCTTCCCGATATGGGATTGCATTGAGCCTAACTAGTCCTTATAAAACTTTCTACCTTTTTGTCCCGTTAGCTTTATGCTAATCACCATTCCAACTACGAATAATATGGGTGCTACTAATAATGAGATTATGAAGAAAGATACATGAAGTATTTCAAATAATATATTTAAACTTTCAAATGCTATTGCTAATCCATAAAATACGTTATGTAATATTGATCCTATAAATGGTGCAGTTGCGGAAATACCAGTAATTAGTAAAGCTATTCTTAATTTTCCTTTCTTTTTTCTAGCTTTTATTATTAATATAATTCCGAATGTTAAGAATGTTAAACCTAAAATTGCTAAAATTAAAAAGAAGTTTCTTGATAAATCATATTTGGCTGAGACTAAAAAATAAGATATTATAAGTATAAAACTTGTTATTAATGAATATAATATTGTTTTAATTTTCATAGTGCAAATGTTCCTTTAATTTATTTACTGCCATCCTTCTCATACTTATTTCATTCTTTTCTTCCCTTGTAAATTCTGCAAAACTTTTATCATATCCTTCTGGTTGAAAGATTGGATCCCAACCAAAACTTGTTTCTCCCGATGGTTTTATGAGGTTTCCTTTTATTGAACCCTCAAAATAATATATTTCTTCTGAATTTTTTGCATAACCAATAATTGTTTTTGCTTCAACTTCTGTGTTTCCTAACTTGTTTGCCATATCATATAATCCTTTGTTGCCTAGTGTTTGCATAAACCATTTTATTAGTGGGCCAGGAAGATTGTTTAAACATTTGAAATATAATGAAGTATCTTCAACTATGAATTCTCCTTCTTTGTGTTTAAATGCTTCTAAGAGTTTTTCTTTTATTATTTCTTTTGCATCTACTTCTTGTATTTCGGGTAAATCAATATCTAATTGTTTTATATTTGGTAGAATTGCCCGAACTTCTTCAAATTTATTTTTGTTTCCAGTTATGAAATATTTTGACATGTTTGAAGAAAGTTATTAGTTCTTAAAAAAGTTTTTAAAGTTAAGAATGAATATTATTATATGAATATCTTGAAAACGTGGTGGTTTTGGGTAATTTTAGTAATATTATTGATAACTTATCTGTGGATTACTCCAAGTTATACACCAATTAATTGAATACTTTAAATTGTGAATTATCATTCACAAAGAACTTTTATATTAGTTTGAACTTACATTTCGTATGGAAATAAAAAAACTGAATGATGCACTGAAAGAAAAAACTAAGGTGCAAATAATTACATTTTTAATGAGGGGCGATAATAGTTATTCCAAGATTATGAAGAATCTTGATGAAAAAGACTCTGGCAGAATCAATTATCATCTCAAATCATTAAGGGCGTTAGGTTTGATCCAGAAAAATGAGGGGGGAATTTATGAACTTACTTCCGAAGGAGAAAAATTTGCTATGTATTCTAAACAATTTCAATTAAAAGAACAATATCCTATTCCAGTGGTTTGTTGTGAAGTTGAGAAAGAAGGAAATATCCTTTTGGCAAAAAAAGCTAAAAAACCTTATATTGGTTATTGGTTACATCCTGGGGGAAAAGTTGATCATGGAGAAAGTGTTTTTGAAACTTGCCGCAGGGAAATGATGGAAGAGTGTGGTGCAGAAGTTAAACCTCAAAAAATAAAGGGAATTTATCCATCAATTTTTAAAGATAAAGAAGGGAATATGAAACACCACATATACCTTATTCATGTTGAGTGTAAATTTGTTAAACAGCACGATCATATTATTGAAGAAGATAGTGATGTATCAGAATATAAATGGTTTACAAAGGAAGAACTGAATAAATTAGATATTATACCTTCTAATCGTATATTTTTTGATGACTCTGTAAATGATATACATGAACAGACTTTAATTGGTTAAATAATATTCTTTATAAACACTAAAATTTCATAATTTTGTATGTATAAAGAAATAGAACAATATTTTCAAGAGAATAATTTGCCTAAATTTAGAATTAACCAGTTGGAAGATCTGATTTTCAAACAATTTGTTTCATCTTTTGATGAGATGTCTACCTTCCCAAAATCCTTAAGGGAACAATTGAATGAAAAATTTGATCTCTTTACTCTATCCCTAGTTGAAACTAAAAAAACTAAAGATACTGTTAAGTTTGTGTTTAAAACCAAAGATGATAATTATATAGAATCAGTTTTAATACTTCATGATAAAAGGCGTACAGTTTGCGTATCTTCTCAAATATTTTGTGCAATGGGTTGTAAATTTTGTGCCACTGGTGCTAAACCATTTAAAAGAAATTTAACAGTTAATGAGATAGTAGAACAAGTATTATTTATTTCTAATTATTTAAAAAATAAAAATGAAAGAGTAACTAACATAGTTTATATGGGGATGGGAGAACCATTCATGAATTATGATAATGTGATTGAATCTATTAGGATATTTAATGATGAAAATAAATTTAATATTGGTGCTAGGCACATTGTTGTTTCTACTGTCGGAATAATTCCAAAAATAAAAGAATTTATGAATTTTAATTTACAAGTTAAACTTGCAATTTCATTGCATGCTGCAAATAATAAATTAAGATCTGAATTAATGCCAATAAATGACCAGTATCCCTTGAAAAAATTGATTGAAGCCGGTGATCAGTTTACAAAGAAGACTAATAAAAAAGTTAGTTATGAATATGTATTAATTAAGAACGTTAATGATTCTGAAGACCATGCAAATGAGTTAGTTAAATTACTTAAGGGAAAATTAGTTCATGTTAATTTGATTGTTTACAACCCCCATGAATTTGCTAATTTTGAAAAACCATCTAAGTCTGTTGTTGACAAATTTAAAAAGATTTTAAATTCTAATAATATTGAAAGTTCTATACGGCATAGTATTGGTGACGAAATCTCTGGTGCTTGTGGGCAATTAGCAGGCAAGAATTGAAAATAGTCTGCAAGACGGTTTTTTGCGAAGCAAAAAAATTCCGAAGAGTTTAGTTTAAGTTTATATCAATTCGAGCCAAAGGCGAGTGTAAATGTGCAAAGGACGGGGAATTCCAATATTTTTTGTTTCTTTTATTAAAAGAAAAAACTTAAACTAAATTGCAACTAACATCGCAACTATGCGAAGTTGTTTATATCCGAAGGATAATAAACAATTTGGGTGAAGTGGAGTTCGGCTACGAGCGAAGCGGAGTG
>JABICB010000005.1 GCA_018652475.1 archaeon | reverse complement strand
GTACATACCTGTAATTGCTGGAGCAGTAATTGGTACTACTTATGGAATTAAATTAGCAATAAAAGATAGGAAAAAATCCTAAAAAGCTTCTAACAATTCTTTAATCAATTCAGGTTGATTATATTGATAAATATCTTGAATATCTAAATTAATAATCTTTTTCTTAATATACTGTTCTGGAAATCTGTTTCCAATTTCTTCTCTTTGGATTTCTTCAAAGACATAAACGACATCAGCTTCTTTTAATAATTCTTCAGTTAACCTATTTTCATCATTATACAATGAAGTAAATTTTCCACCTAATAATTTTGCAGCAGTTGGACTTCTATTTTGTGATTGATTACAAATGAATAGTTTATTCATGTTTTCCAAAACTTTTACCCAATAATTCTTCTATTTTATCAAATCTTTTTTTACATAAAATAATATTAATTAAGACTTATAAAATAATTCATTTCTTCTCACCAATATAATAAAAATAATCGTAAGTCCCATCTGGAGTTTCTAATAAATATTGCAAGCAGTGAATCAGGCATTCATACTGCAGAATATGCTTCGAACTTAATGAAATAACTTTCTTGTTTTTTATAATTCTAATTAATGAAACTCGGATGATTTCAATTCTATTTTTAGCTGTTCAAGAAAATTCTCAATATCTTTTTCTGTCAAATCACAATATTTTGTTTCATCTTTCCAATGTTCCATCGGAAGACAAGAATTCTGAATTTTTTGAATAGTTTCATCATAATACTTTTCTTCAACTACATCATTCACTTCATTTGAAAAATCTGCAATCCCTTCTGCAATTTTCTGTTGTTTTTCTACATCTTTTTCAGTCAATAATTTCTCAAATAATTCAATATATTTGTTGACAATGATTTTCTTTTCCATATATTGGCTATATCTTTGCCCCTTTTATAATTTGCGAAATCGTCCCTCACTACGCCACTCTTGCGTTTCAGCAATTAAAAAAGGGAATGCAAGAAGAGATAAAACAGAATAGTTCAAATCTATAAATTCAAAGCAAAATAAAAATTTGTTCATGATAATTAATTAATATACGCCCTAATCTCTTCAGTTATCTCCTCATGAGTTTTACTTTTTACATAAATTATTTTATTACATAATTCTTTTAAAGATCCAGGAAATTTTTTGTAATTTTGATCCACTTTTTTCATCAATTCTAATTTCCCATATAGAAATTGAGAATGCAATAAATAATTTGTATTTGCTTTAGGAAATGCTGCTAATTTTTGTTCTTTAGTAAGTTCTAATGACAAATTTACTCTCTGATATAAATTTTCAATTACATACTCTTCAATTTTTTGAAAAGATCCTGTTTCACTCCATGACTTTATTGGAGATAATTCATTAATAGATGGAATTATGACATAGCCAGATGGATCAATATGGAATATATAACCTACTAATAGATTTTTATTATATAATTTTGTTGAAGATTTAATTGATGGATTTTCTTGTTCATTCCAATTTCCTTGTTGAGAGATTATTGTTTCTAGCCAAGATGTACATATAATTTCTGCATTATCAAAAGAAATATTATCTGCAATAACTGAATTTGAAGAATTGAGAATAAAAAAAAGAATTACAAATCCCGCCATTAGTAGTTTTTTCATATAAAGGGAAATTGATTAAGACTTAAAAAATGATTTATTTTCTTGTTGGTGTGATCAATATTGGAATTATTTCAAACTTTAGAAAGAAATTCAGGAATAAATAGCACTAAAGCAAGGTTTATATATATATTTTTAACCTCTAAATTATATGGGAAAAGAGATTAAAAAGGAAACTGATTTCTGGGGAAATAAGAAAGATGTCATCTATGAGGACGGAAACAAGATAGGTGAAACCAAAAAGGAAACTAGTTTCTGGGGAAATGAAAAAGAAGTAACTTATGATAATGATGGAAATAAAGTTTCTACTACTACTCATGAAGATTCTTTTTGGAATGGTCCTTCTTCAAAAACTTATGATAATGATGGAAATTTAATGTCTGAAACCAAACATGAACAAGGTTTTTTTGAAAATAGAAATGATATTTATGAAGATGGGGAAAAAACTGGTAGTTTAGAAACAAAACATGGCTTTTTTGGGGGCAGAAAAGAAGTATTAACAGAAGATTGGGACAACACCAATAGAAAAAGAAATGATATTGATTTAACAACAAGAACAATAAGAAAACAAGAAAAAGAAGAAAGTAGAGAATATTCATCTTCTGGAAGTTATTCAAGTACTTCAAAAAATAATTTAGAAAAAAGGTTGCGTGATCCTCAAAAAGGAATAATAACAAAAGCAACTGGAACCTTGGGCGGAGGAGTTTTAGGGGCAGTAATTGGTACTGCTGCAGGATTAGCAACAGGATTAGCAGGTGCATTGGCAGTAGGAATATCTTTATCGATTCCACATTCAATTTGTGAAATCTTAAGTGGAGAAGAAATTACATGGTTTAATACTACCTTAGAATATATTTTTTATGGAGGGGGTGTTTTAGGTGCTGGAATTGGTGCAATTTCTGGTGCAAATAAAGCATACAATTCTATAAAATATGAAAAAATAGATAAAAATAATATTAAACAATCTTCAAAAAAATAATTTTGAAACCTTGGTAAAAGATACAAAAGTCAAAGATCCCGCATTAGAAACTATGATAGGTGGGATTGGGGGGGGTATTCGGTGCAGCAGCAGGTTTTGGTTCAATTTCTGTGCCGTTATTGGGTCAAACTATTTTAAATAAATTTGGAGTGATGGATTCATATCCGCTATCTGCAGGTTATATGGATGAGCATTGGTACATACCTGTAATTGCTGGAGCAGTAATTGGTACTACTTATGGAATTAAATTAGCAATAAAAGATAGGAAAAAATCCTAAAAAGCTTCTAACAATTCCTTAACTAAACCAGGTTGTTCATAGCTATAATTACCTGAAATATCTAAATTAACAATGTATTTGTTAGCAGACTGTTCAGGAAATCTCCTTTCAATCTCTTCTCTTTGAATTTCTTCAAAGACATAAACAACATCAGCCTCTTTTAATAATTCTTTAGTTAACATATTCTCCCTATTGTATAACGAAGTAAATTTTCCACCTAATAATTTTGCAGCTGTTGGGCTACGATTCTTTGCTTGGTTACATATGAATAATTTCATAATTAGATTTTATTTTAGTTATTTAAAAGTCTGGAAGGGTATATTTGGCACTGTGACAATCTACCCACAACCATGGTGTAAAACATATTGTTCTTCATGTCCAAGATCAATAGCCCATTGGGGAACTTCACATTCATCAGAACTATTATTCTCGGGAGAATCAATTTTTTCTTCTTCAGAAAGTTCAACAGAAACAAATATAATCCCAACAATAAATAATATAGCAATTAAAACTTGCAACCGATTAATTTTCTGTATTTTTTCTCTTTTAGTTTGACAACTTCCACCCGGACAGAATTTAGCTTTTTCTTTATTAAAAAAATTATAAACCTTACAACCCAAACAAATACCAAAACTAGTTTCATAAAATAATAAGATCAAACAAATGAGACAAACAAATAAATTTAATGGGCCTATTACATTATTAAGAACAACAAGAATAAACATGGTTATTGCCAAAATAAATCCTATTATCCAAGCAAATCTTTTTTGTGGGGCACCAACATATTCAGGAGTTTGATTTCTAACAATATATCTCCCTATGATCAAAGTAGGTGAATATTTCGGATTTATAAAAATTCTAATAAAGAAATCTAATAAGAATGCAATCACAAAGATTTTTATTATTTCAAAATTCCCAATTAGCCATGCATTAAGAAATGCTATTAAAGCAAAGAAAAATAATATTCCTGCACTAGCCCTAACTTCTCTCTCATTCAGAACTTTTACTCCATAACCTTCTACTTTTTCACCAAATTTTGACATAAATTTGATTGGAATGTATGATTTAAATAGTTTTATATTTTTTCTAATGTTTAATTATATGTCAAATAAAAATCTTGAAGACATATTAGATAATAATGCAAAGAATATTAACCTCAGTAATTCAGAGATAAAGGGAACCAGCCATTACGACAGGGACAACTATTGAAACAGTTTTCAAACTAGCTCCTATGAGGGGAGTAAATACGCTTAATTCAATAGTTTTTTTTACTCTATCCTCCACAATTTTGTGAATTAATTTTGTTTTGTTTATTTTTTTAATTCCATTTTTTCCGATCCTCCAACTTGGATTCGAACCAGGACACACCAGGTTACAGCCGAACGCTCTAACTATTGAGATATTGGAGGATATAATATATTAATACTGTTATACCTCTACAATTATTAGCATATCCTATAGCGGATCTAAAGGGAATAGCTGTTGATAGGCCTAGAAATCTAGCTAAATCAGTTACTATAGAATAAAATTATTCATTATTATCAATAATCATAAAATGATATTCTAATCTATTTTTATTGATCTTAGAAAATAATTGTTATGGGATTCACTTCGAACATTCACTCCACCTTCATAATCCAGATATTCCCAAATTACAGTATCTGCAAAAATCATTTCATCACCAGAATAATATTCTGCCAGATTTCCAATAAAAATTGGTGAAGAGGGGGGCAAATTTAATAGTTCTGTTAAATGCTTTCTCATTCCCTCACTATCTCTAGATGATTTATCTATTCCATGGTGATAAGATACTAAATTAGTTATATCTGTTTCAGTCAACTTATCTTCCAAATTTTGAAAACCTGCAATTAGAATAGTATTTCCAAGGGGTAAATTACCAGGTAGATTAATAATACTAGATTCATCAAGAATATCATTTCTGGAATTCATATACTCTTCTAAACTTGGTAAAAATCCTTGTTCAATAAAAAAAGATTCTAAAGAATTACTCAGGCTGTATGATCCTCCATAATTCAATATAAATGCTCCGAGGGGGTTTCGATAAAGTGCATTATGCTCTTTGTAGTCATCACGAACACCCACCTTACTAATGCTACTACTATACTCGCGATTAGAAATACCATAATAACTAAATGTTGAAAGATAACCTACCGAATTAAACCCTTCCCTAACTGAGGCCTCGTCTATATCATCCATCCCAGTAGGATCAACAAGATTCAAAGGATTATTCCTAACATAACTATAAGGTTCATTTTCTCTAATTGGATCAACACCTGTAAATCTCCCTAGATTTGAATCATAGTATCTTGCACCAAAATAATACAAACCAGAATCATCTAATTATTTTCCAGTTGCAAAACTAAATGTTATTCCATTATTCCTAATTTCCTGTCCAAAGGGTAATGATTTGAACTGTTTTATAATTTCACCAAACAAATCAGTTATCAACCTATTACTAAAAATCCTATCTGAATGATAATATTC
>JABICB010000010.1 GCA_018652475.1 archaeon | reverse complement strand
TAGTTTTGCAACCGGAAAAGAATTAGATGAAAGTAACTTATACTATTTTGGCGCTAGATATTATGATTCTGAATCAGGAAGATTTACTTCAGTTGATCCAGTAAAAGAAAATCATGCTTATTCTTATGTTAATAATAATCCATTAAATTTAATTGATCCAACTGGTATGGGGGGCTATGATGTAGGTGCCGGATCCTTAAGTGTAAATATAGGGGAAAATACGGAGATTTTAATGAATGATATAATGGGTACTGTTATGAGTGAAGAAATAGATGACCCATTAGAAACATTTTATGTCATTGCAGAAACAACAACAATAGTTGCATGGGATTTATTTGATTATGATCATGATAGGGCGATAAAAACAGAAGATAAGACTGAAAAATGGGAGGCATGGTCAAAGCCATATCTAAGGAAGGGGATACTGGGCAAGGTAACCTCGATGCTTAATACTATGTTTTCCAAGGAAGGTCATCACAGCTCCCTAATGTTTATTGCTCCAGAACTATCTACTATGCTTTTTGAAGGTAAATCTGTTTGTTACGAAAAAGCAATATTCACAAGCATACTATTGGGTAATGCAAAAGAAAAATTAGGATTGGAGGGTATTGAAATTTTAATGAATGATATTCCTGGACACGCATCAGTTTCAATAATTAATACTCGGAGTGCAGTAAGTGACACGACCATAGTAGATTGGGGGAATTTATACAACAATCCCTCAGATTATTATCAGAAATTTAAGGATGATAAAGGTAATACTATTCCAATAATACATGAAACATTAAACTCAAATAAATAATCATTCAAATTTCTTGAAGAAATTCTATACTCAAATCTAAAACATCATGCATGTTTTTCTTATAATCTACTTTGTGGAATCCTGGTTCCCAGTTATCTTCAATTAATAAATCACTTACAAAAAATATTGATACAATTTCCACTTCTCTTAATTTTGATAATATATCATTTCTTTTCACCAACATAATAAAAATAATCGTAAGTTCCATCAGGAGTTTCTAACTCAAATTTTCCATTTTCAATTTCTTTAAAAAATTCATTAAATTCTGAATAAATATGCCTATCGATCACAATAACTTTACCTTTTTCGGAAAGAGCATTATGGATTTTTTTAAGAACACCTACCATTTTTTCGCCCTTGAAATATTCTAGGGACATAGTTCCGAAAATTAAATCAAATTTTCCTTCAATATCCTCCTGTGTTAAATCGATATTTTGATAGTTTGCATTTTTTAAAATACCCTTAGCTTTAGCAATATTTAATTCATTTTCAGAGAGATCAAGCAAAGTAATATTTGAATATCCTCCCTTCACAATGCCTTCCGTAACAATTCCAGTACCTGATCCAACATCTAATATTTTAGCAGATTTTCTAATATTTAATTCATTAAAGAAATTTAATAATTTTCCTACAAGTTTTTTATTATATGGGACATATTGTTCATATTTATCAGCAATTTCATTATAATAATTTTTATAATCTTCAGAAGTAGGTTCAAAAATAAAATAAAAATTTTCAAAATATCTCCTATACCAGAATGCCTCTCCATCAACTAATATTTTTATAAATATTATTTTTTTATCTAAATCTGCCTTAACCCATGAAGGTCTTTTTTTATGATTCTTATCAAAATCGACTATATCTTGATTTTCAGAACGTTGGGATTCGTATATTTTATCTAGTTTTATTTCCATTATCTAATGGACTCATAATAATCCTGATTTTATAAATTTAATCATTCAAAATGAATTCCTGGCCTACCGGGTTTTACTTTCTTAGATTTATTCTCGGGATCTTTTTTATCTTTATCATTAACTGCATAGATAGTTAAATCAGAAATACTAGTTCTAACTTTAATACTCTCTAAATTATCCAAATAATCTTGTTTTTCATTAGGTAGGACGTAAACAAACACTTTCTTTTTTCCGGGAACAATTTTAGAAATATTATTTATATCTTCAATCAATTTACTAACCATTAAATCTTGTTTCTCAAAAGATTCATCAATTTTAGACTCATCAACTTTTGGCCATTTAGCTAAACTAATAAAACCTTTTCCACCAATTTTAGACCAAAGTTCTTCAGCAATATGTGGGCAGAATGGAGACAATAGTTTCAAAGCACTTTCTAAATCTTTTTTACTAATCTCTTCAATAGCGTCGAATAATGATCTAAGTTTAATAACGGCTAAATTATATTTAAACTCTTCAATATCTGAACTAACTTCTTTTATTGTTTTATTTAATTTACTAGAAAGTCTAGCACTAGTTTTACTAATTTTCAAACTAGAAACCTTCTCAAAAACTTTGTTCAAAAATCTTGAGCTCCCTTCAATTCCTTTCACATCCCAATCAATATCTTTGTCCGGGGAAGCAATCGAAATTAAAAATAATCTAGCAGTATCAATTCCATACTCTTTGGAAACGCTTTCTGGCAGCACAACATTACCTTTCGACTTACTCATCTTTTCGCCATCTTCGCCATGTAACATTCCTTGGTTAAATAGACGAACAGCAGGCTCATCAAAATTTAAAAGACCCAAATCTCTCAAAAATTTAGTATAAAATCTGATATAAATAAGGTGCATACATGCATGTTCTTTTCCACCTATGTATGTGTCAACTGGAGCCCAATAATTTACTTTAGACTTGTTAAATATCTTCTTATCATTACCAGAATCACAATATCTAAGATAATACCATGAGGAGTTAACAAAAGTATCCATAGTATCAGTTTCTCTTCTACCTTTTTTACCACATTTTGGGCAATTTGCTTCTAAGAATGTTTTATTTTTCTTTAAAGGATTTTCAGAGCTATCAAATTTTATATTTGTTGGAAGTTCAACGGGAAGATCTTTTTCAGGAACAGCAACTGGACCACAATCTTCACAGTAAATTATTGGAATTGGTGTTCCCCAGAATCTTTGCCTAGAAATTAACCAATCTCTAATTCTAAAGTTCTTAGTTTTCTTACCAAGTTTTTTAGAAGTCAAGTATTTAGTTATGTTTTGTTTAGCTTGGAATGAATTTAATCCGGAGAATTCACCAGAATCAAATAAAATTCCTTGTTCAGTAAATGCTCGATCTAATTTAGTCCTTTTTCCATCAGCACTGATTACTATTTTGATAGGAATATCATATTTTTTTGCAAATTCATAATCCCTTTGATCATGTGCAGGTACTGCCATCACCATTCCAGAACCATACTCTGCCAATACAAAGTTACCTGCATAAACGGGTATTTTTTCCCCAGTCAAAGGATGAGTAGCATAACTGCCTGTAAATATTCCTTCTTTCTCAAGTTTTTCTATATCTTCAGAACTAACAGAATTTAATTTACTAACAAATTTACTAACTTTATTTTTTTGTTCATCACTAACAATATCAAATAATTTAGAATGTTGTGCAGAGATAACCAAGAAAGTTACACCAAACAGGGTGTCTGCTCTTGTTGTGAAAATTGGCCATTTTTCTCCTTCAATCTCGAAATTAATTTCAGTTCCAAAACTTTTTCCTATCCAATTTTTTTGAAGTTTCTTTATAGAATCTGGCCATTCTTTCAATTTCTCTAAACCATCATAGAGTTCATCAGCATAATCAGTAATTTTTAAGTACCATTGATTTAGTTTTTTAATCTCGACTTTAGTATCTTCATGTCTCCAACAATATCCATTATGAACTTGTTCATTAGCTAGGACTGTGTTACATTCAGGACACCAATTTACTGGAGAAGTTTTTTTGTAAGCCAATCCCTTTTCAAACATTTTTGAAAAAATCCATTGATCCCATTTATAATACTCTGGAGAACTAGTTTTGATCATCTTGCTCCAATCATAACTAAGACCAAGACTTTTTTGTTGAGAAATATAATTTTTTATAGCATCTTCTGTAAATTTTTTAGGATGAGCTTTATTTTTTATGGCTGCATTTTCAGCTGGCAAACCAAAAGAATCGTAACCCATCGGATACATAACATTGAATCCTTGCATTCTTTTAAAACGAGTAAGAATATCACCAATAGTATAATTGAAAGCATGACCCATGTGAAGTCCAGAACCTGAAGGATATGGAAACATCTCTAAAACATAATATTTATCTTTTTTAGATTCTTTAACTTCGAAGATTTTCTCATCTTCCCATTTCTTTTGCCACTTCTTCTCAATCTTATGAAAATCCATACTATAACTTAACTAGTTTTATTTAAAAAAGTTACTAAGAATAAAAAAATTTATAATCTCAATAAATAACATATCAAGTAATGACAACAGATAAAATAATCTGGAAAGGGGTTGAATATTCTATTACTTGGAAATCTTCTAAAGATTGCTCAAAGTTAGATAAAAAAAAGATTAAACAAGTATATGCTGTTTTATTTGATAATTCTGGAAGCATATGTTTAGTTAGGCCAACTAAAGAAAGGGGCTGGAGACTTCCCGGCGGAGGTCCTGAATTAGAAGACAAAAATTGGAAAGAGACTGCAATAAGGGAAGCAAATGAAGAAGCAGATATAGAAATAAAAAAAGAAGATTTATTACATCTAGGATATATTAAAGCAATAACCTTAGATAAAAAAGAAGAATTATATATAAGATGTTGTGGAAAAATTTCAAAAATAAACGAACAAACAGAAGATCCAGCAGAAGACCTAATCAATGAACGAATTTTTATCAAGCCAGAACAATTTCTAGAATATTGTCCTTGGGGCGATACTGGAAAGGTAATGATAGATTCTGCAATAAAAATAATAGAAAAGAAATTAAAATGAAATTAATAAGGAAAATTATAAAAAATAAACAAGGAGAAAATATTGTTTGTGAGATTAATAAGGTAACAGATTCAAAATTAACCATATTGATATTGCATGCAATTACTGGCAAAAAAGAAAATAAAACTATACATTTTCTAGCAAAACACCTTCCAAATTCACAATTTAATACAATACAGTTTGATTTTTCTGGACATGGAGAAAGTGAAGGAAAACTACAAGATGCAACAATATCAAAACAATTAGGAGAAATAGATTTAGTTCTTTCACAAATTAATGAGATTCGAACAGATAATATAATAATAGTTGGAAATAGTTTTTCAGTTTTAACAGCATTAGAGTTTAGTAAAGATATCTCCGTTAAAGGAGCAATATTATTAAGTGGAAGGGCAAATTATTTAGGATATCTAGACAAGTTAGAAAAAATTGGCAACAACTATAGATTAATTGAAGATATTTTCATTAAAGAATCATTCATAACTGATTATAAAAAATATAATCCAGTAAATAATATTTTAAAATTGAAAAAACCAATTTTAATTTTTCATGGTGATAAAGATGAAGTTGTACCGATAGAAGAAGCAAATATCTTTTTAAAAAATTCACAAGATGGAACTTTAAAAATAATAAAGGGTGCAGACCATAGGTATTCAAAGCAAGAATCTAAACAAGAAATCCTGGATGAATGCATAATATTTTTAAAAAAATTAAAAAGTGCATTAAATTAATAATGCACCCATTCTGTATAACAAACTACCTACCCACAGAACAAAAGCTAAATAAATAAAACACCAAGCCTTAGTCAGCGGTAAATGTTTTGCCAGTTTTTTATATCTCTTCTTGTACCATTTCTTATTAGTCCATGCAAAAATATTAGCAAGCAAACTATCGGTCAAAACTAGATAAAATAATATTGCTTCAATCATAGTATCACCTCAACAATATTCAGAATTTACTCTATTTAAATTTATTTAAGTCCAAATCCAATTCTCTTTTTCTCTTTTTCTTTTAATGGATATTCTTCAATAGCATTCAATACATCTTCTGTAGTCACAGCAGTAAATGCCCTGTGTAATTTTAGATCACTAAATTTCCCTTTAATTTTAGACATAACTTCATCTTCCTTAGCATCAACAACTCTTTCAACAATAGATTCAATATGGCTCCCATTCAAACCATCGCTTGTTTCAGCGATCTTAGATATATCAAGATCACAAAATAAACATTTATTGCCTACTCCTCCAGCAATTGTAGATTTTCTATCGAAATAAATTTTAAAAATTTCTTCACGGCCCTCAACATCAGGTTTTCCAACCTCGATGGTCCGATTTAATCTTCGAACAAATGCAGTATCCAATGAATTTACTGGCATATATGTTGCTCCAATAGTAGTCAAACCCCTATGTTCATTCATACCATCTAAATGAGATAACAAAGTATCTAGTGCTTCATTATTAACACTAGAAGATAATTTTCTTTGTGCAATTAAATGAACTTCATCTAAGAATAATAGAGTTTTCAAATTATTTTTTTCATTCTTTTCAACAAGTTTGAATATATTGCCAGTAGCCTGAGCTTCGCCACCCCTATAAATAGAAGTTATATTTTCATAATTAACTGCATAAAATTTAATTTTGTTATCAAGATCATTTTTCAACTTACTTGCAAGTGCTTTCACCAATAATGTTTTTCCACTTCCTGATTCTCCAGTAATTAAGTATCCCTTTTTCTTCTCAGGATTTCGACCAAAAAACATTGCACGATCACCATGGATAATATCTTCATAGATTCTATCCATCTCTTTTTTCCCATATTCACAACCACCTATTCTATTAAAACTGATCTGGGGATTAGATATTTCAATTTTCTTTTCCAATGAAACTAATTCCTTACTAAGTTTGGTGTTATTTTTTTTAACATTATCAACAATACTTTTTACTAATTCAGAACCTATTGCTTGTTCCTTAGATTTCTTTCCAATATTATAAATTAATTCGGGAGATTCAGATTGCGTTTCAAGATAATGTGAATTAATGAAATTAGATATTAGATCTGCATGATCTTTAATCATTATTTCAAAGACATCTTTATTTGTGTAATCATCATCAGAAGTTAGAACAACCATTCCAACATCAGCATATCTTTCAATAAAATGATTTAATCCATTCTTTCTTAACGTGAATTGAGTCTTATTTCCGCCAAAAACTCCATAAAGATCATCTTGGTGTGCTTCAGATTCAATTTCCCTATTAAGCTCGAATTCCATAGATTTGTGAGGTAAATAAATATTTTCAGAAATTGCAACTATTGTATCCAAGGCATATCCTTCTTTGAAAATAGCCAAAGTAGTTTCGATACTATCGATCCCACCTTCATCAATATCAATTTTTCCAATGATATAATTCATTTTAGGAATAAAAGAATCATATAATTTTTCTAAATTTTTGTTAACTTCAACTTCAAACATTTATTTCACAAAAAAGAGAATGCAAATCTATTTTTAAAAGTTATCAATTTCTTTCATGAGTTTTTCATCAACAACATCATATCTTTTAAGTGTTCTAATTTCTGTATTTGCTTTCTTCAAACTGATTAAATGCTCTAATGAGTTAAATTTATCAAGATATTGTTGTCCAGATCTAATGGATTCCGCACAATTCAGAGTAGAATGAGCTTTTCCATAATATTCAGAATCAATTAATCTTTCATGCATACTAATTAATCCACTTTCGGCACTAATTATTTCTTCAGAAGTTGTCAGCACTGTGGGATCTGAATTATTAAAGAATAAAATTCCTCCTACCGATAACATTCCTACTAGTGTAGAATAGCCAATATACTTAATTTTCATAAAAAAAGTAATTAACGAACCATTAAAAGAGTTTTGGAAGTTCAAAAACTTTAAATAAACAAAAACTAAAGTTCAACTATGCACATACATCAACACCACAATATATTTTTAAGAACAGAACTAAATAGTATTTTTACAAGTTTGGCATTAAGATTATTTGCATTCTCTTTAATCACAGTATTTATTCCAATATATTTAATAAAATTAGGATATTCAATACAAACAGTTTTTTTATTTTTCATGGTTGCTAGTGCAGCACATGCACTAACTGCTTATCCTGCTGCAAAATTAGCGGCAAAATTCGGTTATAAACATTTAATGGTACTTAGTACACCCTTTTCAATTCTGTTTTATTTAATGCTACACTCTTTGGAAAAAATTACTGCTGCAGGTATTACAGTTTTAATAATTCCAATTATAGGGGGAATAAGTTTTTGCCTATATTGGGTAGGCTATCATGCAGACTTTGCAAAGTCTACAAAAAATAAATCAGCAGGAAAGGCAATAGGTTCTGCAAAAATAGTTGGATCTCTTGCAGTTGCACTCGGCCCAATAACTGGAGCATATTTACTAACAAAGACTGATTTTGCAACAGTGTTTTTAATTTCAATAATGATTTTAGTATTATCAATGATTCCTTTGCTATTAAGAAAAGATAAACATGAAAAAATTAATTTATCGATTATAGAAGGAATAAAAAAGAGTAAATTCAAAAGGAAAGATACCATTGCTTCTGCAGGTTATGGTATTGAATTGGCAATTGCTTCAGTAGTTTGGCCAGTATACATTTTTTACAATATTCTAGATCAAAAATTTACAACATTAGGATTACTATATACTATTTCACTATTATTTTCAATATTAGTAACGTACATAGTTTCAAGAAAAATTGATAAAAAAATAAATTTATTCTATAGGGCGAGCATAATAATAAATACAATAATTTGGTCAATAAAAATATTTCTTAAATCAACCATCGGAGTTTTCATAGCAGATTCAGTTCACAATGCATCGAAAACAACAACAAACATGGGATTCAATAAGTTCTGTTATAGTAATGCTAGAAAAAAGCAAACCCTATGTTATATAGCGACAAGAGAGTTTACATTGAATTCGGCATATTCTTTAACTTTCTTAACATTAAGTTTTATGACTAGTTATTTCTGGATGTTTATGTTAGCAATATTAGGATCATTAATGTTTTTAGTATATAAAAAATGAAAGACGTTTTTGTGACCTTCTTTCATACCATATGCGTGTGCAAGGTCGGAAGGTGTCCGAAACGTCAAAGTATAAAATTCTAAAAGGTTTAAAAGATTAACTAAACTTTTAAAAATAAAGAAGTACAAAAAAAAACAATGAAATATAGGCTAGTAAAGAACCAGAGATTGAAACATTTAATTTCAGCACCATTCATTTATTCATTAATCATACCATTCTTATTTTTAGATGCATTTCTAGAGGTATATCACCATGTAGGATTTAGACTGTATGATCTTGATATTGTAAATAGAGATAAATACATAAAATTAGATAGGCATAAATTAGCATATTTGAATCCAATAGAAAAATTAAATTGTGCATATTGTGGATACTTAAATGGGCTAATAAATTACACTTCTGAAATTGGTGCAAGGACTGAAAGTTATTGGTGTGGAATAAAACATGAAATGGATAATGATTTTAAAGAGCCAAAACATCATTCTTCTTTCTTAAATTATGGTGACAAAATAAGTTTCGGTAAATTATTCAAATGATTAAAAGAAAGGCCTACGATAATAAGTATATTCGAAAGTAACAACTACTGGCAAATGATCAGAAGCATAATGTAGTGCATCAAGAATATTATCATTTTCTCCTTCATTAACAGCTTGGTTAAAATGTTGCCCATCATTTCCAAAAGCAAAATAAGATCCTTCAATATATTTCATCCAATGGGAGTCTTCAAAAATATCAGATAAAAGTATGATATCAAATCTGTCATCCATTCCACCCCTTGCTCCTCCTCCAAACTGAGTTGTTCTAGTTGATTGAGTGTGAATTTCAGCATAATCAGGATTATCATGCCAGTTACCACATTCATCTATAGGATCATATAACTCAACAGAAAAATCATTAATAAGTTTCTGATATGCAGATTCTGAACACTTATAGATATTATAATCACCTAAAACTATTGAATAGGGATTTTCAATATGTTCATCTAACTCAGAGATTTCTAAAAATCGTTTATTTCCATTAGTTCCACCCGGACTAGCCTTAAGATGTAAGGAATAAATAACAAACTCAAAATTAGGCTTACGATTTAAAACAAAACTATATTCTGATATGTCTCTCAATTCAGTTTCAATTTGTTCAGAATTTACAAGGGTGACCACATCGTGTTTAAAGAAAATAACATTATCAGTATCTGGACCATTGATAAAGTCGGAGGCAGAATATTCAATTTCATGATAATTAAGAACTTCATCTAGGAATAAATCAACACCACCCTGATTTAACATTTCTTGAACAACTAAAATGTCAACATCCATTTCATCCATAATTTGCCTAAAATAAAAAACACGATCAGCACCAGTAGAACCCGGAAAATTAAGAATATTATAGGTTGCAACACTAACATTTGCAGTTTTATAAATAGTAGCAGGTATCAATTGATTAGCGTGTGAAGAATAAAGGCCAGTTTCTTCTTTATTTTCAACAAAAACTCTACCTACTTTTCCAGAAGAAACGATTCCAATTGAAAAAAGAATTATTAACACTATAAAAAATACTTTAATTTTCATGTTGTTATTAGTTTAAACAAGTATAAATAATTATTCTTTCATATATTCTATAATATCTTCTTTGATCTCTTTTATTCCGAAAAGATACTCATTTATCAACATAAATTCATTAGAGTTCTCTGGATATTTAGAACTCATACCTTCTTTAGTAAGATATTCATTAATAGCGAATAGATCACCCCTATCAGAAACTAAAAAATCATAACATTGATGTTCTAACATACTCGGGATATGAAATTTTACTGCAGCATCCATGCATTCAGCATCAAAAGGTTCAAAATCTCCTTTTTTAACTAGTTCAGTTAGTTCAGTTAATTTTGGAAAGACTTTATCCCATATTTTTTTATCTTTAATTATCATAAATTAGTGAATTGAATCAAATTTATAAAGATATATATAGAAAAAAGGCCAAACCAAAACTCTTATAAACCCTCAAAATTCCAGCCTAATTAGTAATTGAACGGAGAGAAGAAGCAGTAATTAATTTTACACACTTTTTCTAAGTAAATTAAAATGAAAGAATTTAAGGAATTAAATATAGAGAAATCAATATTAAGAGTAATAGAAGAAGAAGAAGGGTTTGAAAGCCCAACTGAGATACAGATAAAGGCAATACCTGATGCAATAGAAGGTAGAGATATATTAGCAGGTTCTGCAACAGGATCTGGAAAAACTTTAGCATTTGGAGCCAGCATTATACAAAATACTAAGGCTGGAAATGGAATTCAAGCATTAATTTTAGCACCAACAAGAGAGTTGGCACAACAAGTTAAAGATTCATTAAAGAAATTTTCAAAATATAAGAAATTAGTAATTACCTCAGTTTATGGTGGAATGCCAATACAAAGACAGTTTAGTAGATTAAAGGAAGCTGACATAGTTGTCGGAACACCCGGTAGAATCCTAGATCACATTAAAAGAAGAACAATAAAATTAAACGATGTGAAAACATTAGTTTTAGATGAAGCAGATAGAATGTTGGACATGGGATTCAAAGAGGATGTTGAGAGAATTATGAACACTACTCCAAAAGATAAACAAACAATGTTATTTTCAGCAACAATTGATGGCATGATTGCAAATTTAATCCAAAAATATCTAAAAAATCCGGTAAAGATTGAAATAGATAACAAGATAGATCCTAAAAAATTAATACAGGGCTACTATGATATAACTAGCAAAATAAAGTTTTCATTATTAGTACACTTATTAGAAAAAGAAAAATCTGGATTAGTAATGGTATTTTGTAATACTAGGCATAATACTGATTTTATTGCAAAGAATCTAACTGCACTAGGTATTGATGCAGAAGCAATACATGGCGGATTTACACAAAAGAAAAGAAATAACATTTTGAAGAAATTCCATACTCAAAAAGTATTAACTTTAGTTTGTACTGATGTTGCAGCAAGAGGATTAGATATTCCAAATGTATCTCATGTATACAATTATGATATACCAACAGATCCAAAAGATTATGTACACAGGATTGGTCGAACTGCAAGAGCTGGAAAAGAAGGAAAAGCAATAAGTATTCTTGTTTCAAGAGATCATGAAAATTTTGGAAGAGTTTTACAAGAAAAAAACGTTGATATTCCAGAGTTAGAAACTCCACAGGTTGAACATGCAGTAATACACTACAAAACTGAATCAAGACACTCCCGAGGCGGAAGAGGATCAGATAATAGAAGAAGAAGGCGTTAATTAACGTCTATTTTTTTTAATTTTATTTAGTAATCATAGTTAGTTAAACCATTAATTAACTTATTTTATGTTTTTTTTATAAAAATAGTTAAGATAACGCCCAAAATTCTAAAATTTTCCTTCGGAAAGTTACACTAAATTTTTGTTCCCGTGGAAAATATATGTGGATAAAACTGTTCTTTACTTATAACAAATAATTTAATATTTCTTATGTTTTTTGAGAAATTATCATACAAAGTTCTCGTTATTTCTTCAACTTCTAGTTTCCAATCTCCAACAACCCGTATTATATTAAACGTATTCGGTAGTAATTCTAAGAAAGTCATAATTACAGAATTCATTACTGAATATAAATGCCAAAAATATGATTTAGATCGAGAAGTTGGTCATGCTGAAAAAATATTGGATTGGTGTTCAAATAAATATTTAGATGTTGATGCACCTGCAATTTTAGAATTAATATTATTGTCAGTGGCCTGAGCTTCGCCACCCCTATAAATAGAAGTTATATTTTTTCTCCCACCCTATAGGAGAGGCGCACGCAGTTTTCTTTTTAAGAAAACTAGATAGCAAAAACGAAGTTTTTGAATTTATGGATGGATTTCCTTGGTGCTTCGGACAGTTAGTCTCGCTACAGTCAAATTTATAGAGAGAGTTTCTCTTTTAATGATTTACGAGAATCGATTGTTTCTTTCTCAATCAATTTAAAGATTTTTTTGATTACGTTAATTTCTTTTTTTGATAAAATATCTTCAATATTTTCAGTATTTCTTGATTCTAAGATTGGGCATTCTGGTTCAGAATCATGAGTAATAACTTTTATACTGTTATCTGTAAGCCTCATTGCCCATAGTGGATATATCTTACATATATTTGGCCGGATATCATATATCTCACATTTTTTATCATCATTAAGAAAAATACATTTGCCATCCTTCTTTGTTTTTAATCGAAGAAGTCTACCTTTTTTATCAAGTAAAGAATATCTAAGATATCCTTCAAGTGCAGGATCTCCTTCTTTAAGAAGATTTATTGTTTTTTTTGATAAGGGAGAATAATCTAAGAAAAAAGAGTAATCTTTTTTTATCTTTTTTTTAATATCTTTTGCATTAGAAAGACTAACAAATGTAAATCCTGCGTCTCCCTTAAATATACAACAATGTTTCCTAGTGGGGCAAGTCTTGCACTGTTTCTTGAAATTCATATTACTATCTATTATTGTTTAATTTAAATATTTATTGAAACAATTAGATTTCTTTTAATTGCCCTTACATGATCTCTTAATACTACCCTATCATAAATTTCAGAAAAAGAATACAATTCATTTAATTAATTAGTTGATCAAGGATTAATATAATTTTTTTCTATTCAGATAGAATTTTTGTAAAAATTAGAATTCCAAATACTACAATAATTGTAATAAATCCTGCTTCTATCAAACTACCTTGTACTGGACTCAATGAAGTAACAACTGCAATATACTCTCCCAACACTTCTCTCCACGAGATTGCTAATAAAAAACCAAATGCTGCGACCATAGTAGTAAGTAATGTTTTCTTCAACTCTTTTTTATATGCACTATGTCCTTCTTCTAATTTTTCACGAACATTAATACCTTTTTCCCTTAAAACCTTACTAAGTAATTTTCTTTCATTAGAATTAAGCTTTTTGTTCAATTCATCACGGGCATTTATTTTTTTAATCATATTTCTAATTTTGAAATTCAGACTTTATTAATGTTGTTGATGAAATAGTCCAATTATTTTTGATTTTTTTCAATCAAATATTGCATAACTTTTTAACTATTCAATATACTATAACCTAACTTCTTAGATGCAATAACAAACATAGAATGAGACCAACAAAGGGGAGATACTGAACTTTGAATTTTGTTATTAAAAACTTGTTCAGGAAGATATTTATTTTCCATATCAACTAGAACTTTATTATAAAATTTCAATGCCTTATTTTTGTTACCTCTCTCTTGATAATAAATGGCCATCCAGAAATTTAACAATGGCCAGTATCCTGATCCTTTCTTACGATGTATATTTTTTTTATACATCCAACCATCATACTCATCATTTTCATATCTATAAACTCCAAAATCTCTAACAATTTTGTTTTCAATTATTTTTACTGTTTTTTTTATCCTTTCATCTTTAGCAGAAACTAATCCTGCAGGCCATACCAATCCCAATAAAGATGCATCAATTCGTTTATCATCTATCTTTCCAAAAGAGCGATAAAAGTTATTTTTAAAGTTTTTTAGTAATACTCCCTCCATTTCTTTTGAGGCATTTTCCCAGTTCTTATTTGGAATTAATCTATTAGCACATTCCAATCCCCTTGCACAAATCGCTAATGAATATGTGAAGTTATCTTGTAAATCTGGAAAACATAATCTTTCTTCCCATAAATCTTGAGTAATTAACTTGAAATGATCTTTCTCCCAAATTTTACACAAACCGTTTGCAGATCTTATAATAAGTTCTTCAAATTTTTTTGATTCTGTCTTTTTATTCTTATAATGTTCATAAACTGCAATCAAAACACTTCCAGTTTGATCGGGTTGAAAATGATACAATGCTTTTTTCCCATTAATATAATATTTTTCATAAAATAATCCTGTTCTTTTCCAACCTTCAGCACCCATGCACCAATTGAAAAATTTTTCATGAATTTTCAATCCCAATATATCTGCTGCGATACAAGTATACATTGCATCTCTCGGCCACACAAATTTGTAATGTTTTGCTTCTTTTGGAAAATAAGATTTAGTAGAATTTGCAGCCACTATTGCCCCATTAGGCAAACAACAATCTCGAATAACTTCTTTGCTGGTATTTAATAATTCTAATGGTTGTCCTTGCATCTTAATTATAAATAAAATAATTAAATTATAAATCTTTCTTTTTTCTTCTTGTTCTTTAACTATTTCGTGATTGATAGAACGCCCCTAACCTCTTAGTTCTTGAAAATTCGATTGAGTTTAACGGAGATCAAGAGATCCTGCAAGGATCTCACTTCGTATATGAATCCCCTATCTCCTGCAGTATCACTGAGTTGTTTCAATTTTTATATCAGATATAGGAATCTGCGTCTTATTATGATAAGTTATCATAGTCCCTCTGAATAAAGGATTTTCTAATTTTTTGGAAATTTTTTCATATTCAATTTCTGATAAAATTCCTTCCCTATCATTATCATAATAAATCTTTAATAGGTGTGTAGCAAATAATGATGAATTTCCAAATTTATGCAATTCTATCGCAGTATGCTCTCCAATGAGTTTATCCTCTTTAGTGTCAACTTCATCTATATCTTCCAAGATATTTAACACAGCATATCTCCCCTTCCTAATTTCCATGATATCTCCTTTTCGTATATCCATAGACTAAATAACTAATTTGCATTATATAAGATTTACTGGGTGTACTCACATTACATTATTTCACCACTTTGTCATAGATTAATATTTAAAAAAACAAGAAAATACTAAATAATCCCGAACTCTTTTTTATAGGATGCAATTGCCTTTTTATAAATGGGACTATCTTTAATAAATATTAAATCAATCAAATCCTCATTAAAAATAGAAATTGCACAAATATTATTTTTATGTTGGTGATCTTGTCTTCGAGGAAAGAAATCTGCATAGTTCTTCAATTCTTCAACACTCTCACTCGGAGATAATAATCCTTCTCCAAAATCAGTATCTATCGAATTGATAATTCTATTAATTTTTTTAACTACTTCAATATGTGGCATTAATCTTACCCAAAAAATATTTTTAGAGTTAGAAATGCCAGAAAAATATTTATTTATCATATTTCTAATTTTGAAATTAAACCTTTATAAATGTTGTTGATGAAATAAACTCTCTAAATCACTAAAATATTAGTAGAATAAATTAACAAACTATTCACAAAATTTCATCATTAATTTTGTAATTTTATTTTGATTATTTGAGGGGGTGAAAATAGAAACAATTACTACTTCTTTGCCAAAAAACACATCAATTTTAAATTTTTCATTTTCAAAATAAAAATACTTATCTTGATATAATTTATTTGAATACTTCTTTGCAGAATAATTGTCATCTGAATCGCCAAGTAATTTTAATAATTCGATTGCAGTTATGTGTTTTTTGAATCCTAATTTATGAAGAAATTCCCTAAAATATTCAAGGAAACTTTCGTTTTTTTCAATATGAAACACACTATGAGTTTCACTTTTCTTAATCATGTATAATTTTAATTTTTTCACTTAACCCCATAATTATTTAAGTTTATAAATTTTATGTTCAAACTTAGAAATATAAATTATTTGAAATAAACCGAAACTTCAATCTAATTTATTGTATATTCTTTTTTCCTGATATAAATACAATTATGAACGTTTATGATATATCTTGCGATATCTTATAAAAATAATAACATAATAAGAAACTAAAAATAAAAAATAAATAAAAAAATTAACTATTTAAAAATAAAAAATATTACTTGATTATTCTTTTTTCACTTTAACTGCTTTTGGGCCTCTATCGCCTTCTTCTACATCGAAAGACACATTATCGTCTTCAGCCAATCTTGTACCTTCTTCAAGATCTGATTGATGTACGAAATACTCTTTACCATCTTCAGCAGCAATGAAACCGAAACCTTTCATTTCGTTAAAAAACTTTACTTTTCCTTGCATTGTATTGATTTACCTCACTAATTAATAACATATCCCGATTTAGATAGTTTATAAGAGTACCTATTTGAGAAAAAAACGCCGCAACTGGGATTTGAACCCAGATGCCCATGCGGGCCAAGCTTTCCAGGCTTGTGCAATACCAGATTATGCGATCGCGGCATACAAATCTGACTAATAATTTAGTTTATAAAGTTTTATATATTCAATCTAACTATCACAAACTAGTATGTGTGGAATAATTGGATACATAGGAAAAGAGGGAGCAAAAGATATAATTCTTAATGCATTATTAAAGTTAGAATATCGAGGATATGACTCTAGTGGAATCTCAATAATAAATGAAGGGGAAATTATTACAAAGAAAGCCGTTGGAAGAATAAAAAATCTAAAAGCTATCACTGAAGATTTACCTGAATCAAATATGGGAATATCTCATACGAGATGGGCAACACATGGAAAAGTTACCGAAGCTAATGCTCATCCACACACTGGATGCAATAATCAAATTTCTTTAGTTCATAATGGAATCATAGAAAATTACACACAATTAAGAAAGATTCTGAAAGAAAAAGGACATATTTTCAAAAGTGAAACTGATACAGAAGTTATCACCCACTTAATTGAAGAAATGATCAAAGAGGGGAATGATATTGAAACTGCTTTCATAAAAACATTAAAACTTTTAGAAGGAGCATATGCAATTGCTATGATAAACAGGGCAGAACCTAATAAGATATATGCAGCAAGAAAATCAAGTCCTTTAGTTTTAGGAATAAAAGAGGGAGAATATATGTTAGCATCAGATACCTTACCTATTTTGCCAATAATGAGCGATATAATATACATACATGATGGTGATATTTTAACAATAACTAAAGATTCGTATAAAATTCAGAATTTAGATCAAGTACCTGTAAATAGAGAAATAACTAAAATAAAAGCAGACTTGGATGAGATTACAAAAGGAGATTTCCCACATTATATGTTAAAAGAGATTCATGAACAGCCAAAAACAATAACGAATGCATTCTCAGGAAGAATAGATGAAGAAAATTCAACTGCAAAGTTTGGTGGATTAAACATAGATGAAATTGACCTAAAAAAAATAGACAGAGTAATACTTACTGGTTGCGGAACTTCATGGCACGCATGCCAATATGGAAAATATCTTTTTGAGGATATAGCAAGGATACCTTCAATTGCAGAGTATGCTTCAGAATTTAGATACAGAAAACCAGCACTAACTGAAAATACATTATTAATATCATTATCACAAAGCGGAGAAACCGCAGATACAATTGCTGCAATCGAAGAAGCAAAAAAATTCAATGTTAGAACGATTGGAATAGTAAATACAATAGGATCAACAATTGCTAGAATGGTTGATGGTGGGATATATTTACATGCAGGAACGGAAATTGGCGTAGCTTCAACAAAAACATTCAATTCACATCTAGTAATTTTATATTTATTATCAGTTTATTTAGCAAGATTAAGAAATACAATAACTAAAGAAAAAGCTAATGAAATGTTACTAGAATTAAAAGAGATTCCAAAGAAAGTTGAAGAAATTTTAGAGAATGAAACTCAAATTAATAATATATCTGAGAAATACTTCAATGTAAAGAATGCATTATACTTAGGAAGGGGATATAATTTTCCAGTTGCATTAGAAGGAGCATTAAAACTAAAAGAGATATCATATATTCATGCAGAAGGTTATCCTGCTGCGGAAATGAAACACGGCCCAATAGCCTTAATAGACAAAGATATGCCCACCATTGCAATAGCACCTATGGATAGATTATTTAAAAAAGTTCAAAGCAATATTGAGGAAGTTCAAAGCAGAGGGGGAAAAGTAATTACAATCACTACTGAAGATATAGAAGATCACAGTTTTGACGAAATAATAAAGATTCCCAAAACTTCAGAATATCTAATGCCTATTTTAGCAACAATACCCACTCAATTATTAGCATATCAAATAGCAGTAAAAAGAGGTTGTGATATTGATAAACCTAGAAACTTAGCAAAATCAGTAACCGTTGAATAAATTTATTTCTTGAATTCGAAATGTTTAAACATTAAATCATTAAATTTTTCAATGACCCTTTTTTTACCCCTTGCAATAATAAATATTCTTTTTTGACCAAAACTCAATTCAAGAGTAATCAAATTATTAGAAAATTCAAGAAAAAAATCATTTTCTTTAGTTAGATCTGCCCCACTACCTTCTCCTTCATATACAGGAAAAATATCACTAACATAATCAAAATCATAGTTACTAATAACTTTCAACATTAATTTATAAAATGAATTCTTTTTTTCAACAATAAAAACAGACCTTATATCTGATTTTTTAACTGCAGTTATCTTTGACATAGTAATAAAAGAGGGTAATAATATATAACTTTATTCCTTATTCAACTTATGAAGTTTTTTACCAAAAATATCACTAATTGATTCAGTATAGGATATATGGTCCAATCCTTTCAAACATTTTTTCAATCTAGGTAATTCTTTTCTAAATATGATCCCATGGTATAATTTCCTATATCCTCCATTGGAAGAATAGATTCTTTTAGATCTAGTAAAAATGAATCCTTCTTTGTTTAATCGCCTATAAAGTTCTTTAGAATTTTCTTTTGAAACTTTAATTGTTGCAGCTATATATCCTGCAGCAACTCGCTCTTCGAGTTTTCCTCCAAGTAAATAACCACACATAAAACCTACACTCAATACAAATATAGTAGATAGTCCAGTAGGATTACTCATGATGTTTTTAAAAACAAGCAAAAATAGGAATGAATCTATTCCTAAAAATATTACAGCAAGATGTCTATTGCCCCTAATTTCACTTAATTTAGAAAAAGTACCTATAACTTTAATCAATACTGCTACACTGAATAATAAAAATAAATTGAATATCATTTTGAAAATATAATAAACTCTCTTTTTAAACCTATCTCATCAAAACTTCATTAGTTTCGAAATAATGTTCTAACTGAGAAACATGGGCATTAATCCTGCCAATAAAATAATTTCTTTTCAAATCAACATCGGAGTGATTATATGCCTCATCATAAGTACGTAAATAATAGTTTAATCCAACTAAATTATCCCCAATTTCAGTTACATACCAAGAAATAGTTTCGGATTCAAGTTTATCATATACTAATTTTTCTAAAATCCTTAAACATCCGAAATTATTACAATCGATAAGATCTCTCAAAGTTTTATCCTAAAACCTCTATTTCAATATTAACGCCTTCTGGTAATGGAACTCTTAAAATTAATCTTAAAGCTCTTTGATCAACGCCAAGCTCTATTAATCTTTTATGGATTCTCATTTCAAAGTTATCAAAAGAAGCTTTACCTTCTCCATCAGGACTTCTACGAGTTGTTAATTTAAGTTTTTTAGTAGGTAATGGGATTGGTCCGCTAACACTAACTTTAGTTTTTTCTGCAATACCAATTATTGAATTACAAACATCATTTAATTTTCCTATTTCAGTACTTGATAAGTTTATTTTTGCTTTTTGCATTTTTTATAAAAATAAAAAGAAAAGAAGAATCAAAGATTCTTCTTAACTAAGTCGATACACATTCCTGCTGCAACTGTTGTTCCTGCATCCCTAATAGCGAATCTTGCCATATGTGGAATTTCGGATTGTTTTTCAATAACCAAAGCCTTAGTTGGTCTTATTTTAACAATTGCTGCATCTCCGTTCTTTAACATATCTGGATTCTCTTCTATTGTTTCACCACTAACTGGGTTGATCTTTTTAACCAATTCAGTTATTTGACATGCTACTTGTGACGTATGTATGTGGAATACTGGTGTGTATCCAACGGTTAATACAGATGGGTGGTTTAATACAACAATTTGTGCTGTAAACTCTTCTGCAATTGTTGGTGCACTATCAGTGTGTCCCAAAACATCTCCTCTAGCAGCATCTTTCTTTCCAATACCTCTAACACTGAATCCAATATTATCTCCAGGGATAGCTTCTTGTACTTGTTCATGATGCATTTCAATAGATTTAACTTCTCCAGTTACACCCTTACCATCTCTTGCCGGAACAACAATAACTTTGTCTCCAACTTTCATTACTCCTGTTTCAACTCTTCCAACTGGAACTACTCCAATACCTGGAATGCTGTAAACGTCTTGTAAAGGCAATCTTAGTGGCAAATTAGTTGGTTTTTCAGGTTCCTTGAAAACATCTAATTGTTCTACTACTGTTGGACCGCTGTACCATGCCATATTCTCTGATTTATTAGCAACATTGTCGCCTTTCAAAGCACTGATTGGTACAAATGGTGTCGTTTCAGGATTGTAACCTACAGTTTTTAACAAAGTACTTACTTGTTCTTTAACTGCATTGTATTTATCTTCTGAATAATCTACCATATCCATCTTATTTACTGCAATAGCAAGTTGTGATACTCCTAATGTTTTACATAAGAATAAATGTTCTTTAGTTTGTGCCATAACACCATCGTTAGCAGCAACAACTAAAAATCCTACATCTGCTTGGCTTGCACCAGTAATCATGTTCTTAATGAAATCCTTGTGTCCTGGAGCATCAATAACAGTATACTCAAATTTAGGTGTAGTAAATTTCTGGTGTGACAAATCAATTGTAACTCCTCTTTCTTGCTCTTCTTTTAAGTTATCCATAACAAAAGCAAATTCAAAACCGCCTTTTCCTAATTCTTCAGCTTTTGCTTTAAGTCTTCTCATTGTTTGTTCATCTACGTTACCTGAATCAAATAAAAGTCTACCAACTGTAGTGGACTTCCCGTGGTCAACGTGACCAACAAATACAACATTAATGTGTGGTTTTTCTTTAGCCATTTTCTTATATTTTTACCCCTTTAGGAGTTTAAATTCTCAAGATTTGAGAATTTAAAATGTTTATAAACTTTTCGTATACTCCAAAGCCATTATTCTCTTAGACCTTTCCTCGCTCTAATCTGTCCAACTATCTTTTGTTGCAAATTACTAGGTAATTTACTAAATAATTGGTCAACGATGAAATAACTTCCTTTACCTGATGTTGCTGATCTTAAATCTGATGCAAGACCAAACATTTCACCAACAGGCATTTTAGCTTTGACTGTAATATGTTCTCCAACTTGTTCAACATTCATTAGTTGACCCCTCTTGTTCTGTACTAATGCAGATAAATCTCCAAGGTAATCTGCAGGGCTTTCAATTTGAAGAACTTGGATAGGTTCTATTAAATGAGCATCTCCAGCATCCATTGCACCCTTGATAGCTTCCCTGATTGCAGGGTAAACTTGTGCAGGACCTCGATGGATAGTATCTTCGTGTAATTTCATATCATTAATTCTAACTAATACTCCTCCACACATCTCTCTAGCCAATGGGCCAGCATCCATAACTTGCTGAAATGCATCCATTATCATTTCAATAACTTCATTTATGTAAACAATACCTCTTGTATTATCTACTAATGCATTACCTTTGTAAAGTTGTCTCCATTTTTTAGCTTCTTTAGATGAAATACCTAATTCAACCAATTTTTCAATAACTTCAACATTTTTCTTCTTAATTCTAATTTCTGGTAAATCAGTACTTTTTATAGCTTCGAGTATATTTTCAGCCATAGGTTCTACACTGATAAAGAATTTATTATGTCTGTTAGGACTCTTACCTTCATATTCAGCACTTACTTTTGAAACTGCCTCCCTATATGAAACAATAGGTGGTGAAGTAATAACTTCCATATGTTTTTCAGATTTAATTCTATTCTCAATAATTTCTAAGTGTAATTCGCCCATTCCACTTAATAAGTTTTCACCAGTATCTTCATTGATTTCAATTCTAATACTTGGATCTTCTTTTCCAATCTGTTTTAAAACATCAATTAATTTTGGTAAATCTGCAGATTTTTTTGGCTCTATAGATTTAGTAATAACTGGTTCAAATAAATGTTTAATAGCCTCGAAAGGTTCCATAGGTTCTGAAGAAATTGTTTCTCCTGCAAATGTATCTTTCAAACCAACTAATCCTACAATATTTCCTGCTGAGATAGAATCTAATGCAGTCCTTTGAGCACCCTTGTAAACAGATACTTGCTGTAGTCTAACTTCTCTTTTTCCTGCATTTAAGTATAATATATCTCCTTGTTTTACAGTTCCTGAAAATAATCTTCCTGCAGCAATTTCTCCTGCATGTTTATCAATAACAACCTTTGTAACAACAAAAGCAACTGGACCATTTGGATCACAGCTAATTAATGATTTTCCTAAATCACTATCTTTATCACCAAACCAAATCTTTGGAATACGATATTTTTGAGCATCTGCTGGATTTGAATGATGTTTTACAACCATATCTAATACAACTTCGTGAATAGGTGCTTTTTTAGCTAATTCTTTATGAGTTTCAGTCTCATAAGCTTCTATAATATCTTTGAATGTAATTCCATGTTTTTTCATGTATGGTAAACTGATTCCCCAATTATGGAATGCAGAACCGAAAGCAACGCTTCCATCCATTATACTAACTTGCCATTCTTCTTTAAATTGTTCAGGAGCATTAGCTTTAATGTATTTATTAATATTCTCAACAATATCTAAGAATTTTTGTTGCATAGCTTCGGGAGTTAATTTAACTTCCTTGATTAATCTATCAACTTTATTTATGAATAAAACAGGTTTAACCATTTCTCTCAATGCTTGTTTTAAAACTGTTTCAGTTTGTGGCATTATTCCTTCAACAGCACAACATAATACTACTGCACCATCAACTGCTCTCATTGCTCTTGTAACATCTCCTCCAAAATCAACATGACCCGGGGTATCAATAAGATTAATTAAATGATCTTCACCATTTACTTTGTGAATCATACTAACATTTGCAGAATCAATTGTAATTCCTCTTTCTGCCTCATCTTCGTGAAAATCTAAAGCTCTTTGTGAACCTGCTAAATCTTCTGATAACATTCCTGCACCAGCTAATAAATTATCTGAGAAAGTAGTTTTTCCATGATCGATATGTGCCGCAATTGCTATATTCCTAATATGTTCAGTATTCTTAGTAATTTGATTAATTTTTTCAATAATTTTGTCTGCCATGATATGAAACTGATTATTGACGACTTTATAAAATCTTTGTTATCATTACTTGATCTTGTTAATGAACTTTTTAAGAAATTCAGGTGTTTTTTTAGATTTCATCAACTTTACAGAAAGATTTTTTCGTTTATTTCTATTTTTTTGAAAAACAAAAATATATAGAATGGGTAAGATACCTATTGTTTGAAAAATTATCAAAGCTATAAACCAAATCCTCTGATTATTTCTTGCAGCACGCCAAAGGGACCAAGTCATCCAAGGCAATATCCACAATAAAGTAATAATCAAAAAAATATAGTTAGAAAATATACCTATCATACTATTAATCAATTATTTATTTATTTAAATCTTACTAAAAGTTGAATCGTATTCCGACATTAACTTCATAAGGTTTAGATTTAATAAAAAAATCAAAATCTTTTGATAATTTTTTCTCAAGTTCATTTACTCTAACTTCTCCATTAAAATCATTCAAGGAATTATAGTCATACTCAATCCAACTTCGTTTACTATCGAAAAAATTACTATAAAAAGGATAATCGCTCAAATTATCAATTTTAAATTCGACATTTGTTTTATCAATATTTATAGTATCTTTTTGTGCCGTATTTTCTTCGGCAAGAATGGGACTAGTACAGTATAAACTTCCAAGAAAACATCCAGTAGCTAAGAAAGTTTTTAATTTATTCATAATTTAGGTAATTAAGTGGATTATATAAATACTACTAGAAACTTTTATGAAACTTCAATTCTATATTATTCCTGCCTAAATATTTATAAAATTTGAAATTTTTATTAATTGGAAATATTAAACAATTTTTAGAGATATTATAATCTATTCCAAACTTAAAGTCATTTATATTAAGTCTAGTTTCAATATTATTAGTTATTGTAGTATTTAATTCGAATAAATTTGACTCCAAACTAAGATTAGCATCAACTACATTGTTAAGATTCAATTCAACTTTAGAACTTCCCATCTCAAATGAGTGATCCTTTGGAATTTTATTCTTTTTTAAAATTCGTTTACAGTGAGGTTTTAATAAATCAATTAGTTCCAGCCCAACCATAGTGCCCACGATTTCAAGATAATCTTCTTCAATTTGATCTGAAACACTATTTCCTCCCCCAACATAATCATTATTCATAGAAATAATTTCTTCATAGAAATAATTTATTGAAGGCCTTTCCTTGGCATAAACATTAGAAATCAAACTACTAGCTAGAATTCCAACACCCATAACTTTAGACAATTTATTCATATAAAAAAAACAATGCTAAAACTTATAAACATGTTGAATTGAATTATTTTATGAAATTTAGTAACACTGAGAAAGAACATTTAGCAAAAGCATGGATTGCAATTTCTCTAGCATTTGGAATAGTTTTAGCAGGCGGATTAAAGGGAGTAATGTCTGGAAATATTTATTCTATGTTTATCATTGCAGCATTAACAGTAGGAGTAGGATTCTTAGCACATGAGATAGCTCACAAATACGTTGCACAAAGATATCATTGTTATGCGGAGTTCAGATCATTCGATAATATGCTATTATTAGCAATCGCAATGAGTTTTTTCGGATTTGTATTTGCAGCACCAGGTGCAGTAATGATTCGAGGAGTAGTTACTAAAGAAAGAAATGGAAAGATCAGCATTGCAGGTCCAATAACAAATATAATATTAGCACTAATATTTTTAATCTTATTAATAATAACACCTTTCAAACTAATATCTGGCTATGGATTATTAATTAACAGCTGGTTAGCTTTATTCAATATGATCCCCTTTGGAAATTTAGATGGAGCAAAAGTATTAAGATGGAATAAAGTAGCATATGGATTTACAGTGGCAGCAGCACTATTGTTAATGATACTATCTTCAAAACTAATGTTTTGATAAAAACACAATTTACCGATAGTTTTTTAAAGTATTGGCTGTAGTTTCAAATTAAATTTTCCAAGGGGGAATAAAATAAAATGGTAAGTGACAGACCTTTTGATGCATTGAACGATGCAAAAAACAAGAGAGCAATATTAGAATTAAAAAACGGTAAACAATTAGTAGGGACATTAAGAGCATTTGATCAACACATAAATGTTGTATTAGAAGAAACTGAAGAAAGAGTTAATGGAGAATTAACAAGAAAATTAGGTACAGTATTCGTTAGAGGCGATACAATAATATTAATTTCAGCAGAATAAAATGACTAAAGGAACACCATCTATGGGAAAAAAGTCTGGCAAGAAGAACTTTGCTAGATGTAGAAGATGTGGAAAATCAGCATATCACATAAGAAAAAAGAAATGTGCTAGCTGCGGCTTTGGTAATACTGCAAAATTAAGAGTCTTCAATTGGATGAAATTAAGTAAACGAAGATAATCTTAAAACATAATCTTTTTAAATAGGTATAATACTCAAAATTTAACAATGGCTAAAGTACAAGATAGATCAAAAAGAAAATTATCTGGTAGCAGATATGTAGCTTTAAAGAAAAAGAAGCAATATGAACTAGGTAGGCAACCAACATTAACAAAAGTTGGAGAAACAAAATCTAAAAAGATTAGAACAATGTCTGGTAGAAGAAAAGAAATTTTACTAACTGGAGACCTATTAAACTTGTACAATCCGAAAACTAAAAAATATTCTAAAGAAAAAATTAACACAGTTATTGAAAACCAAGCTAACAGACATTACGTTAGACGTAACATTTTAACAAAGGGTTCAATAGTTGAAACTTCACAAGGAAAGGCAAAATTAACAAGTAGGCCTGGACAAGAAGGAACATTGAACGCAGTTCTTATTGAATAAGTTTAATTTTCTATTAATTTTAATAATCAATCAAATAGAAAGACTTATAAACTAATTTTGAGAAACATTTATAAAACACACTGGTACTTTGCCGGGGTGGTGAAACCAAAATGTCTGATTATATAAAAAAATGTCCGGATTGTGGAAGTATAAAGCTAATTTCTAAAAAAGAACGTGGAGAAATAATCTGTAGAGATTGTGGATTAGTTATCGAAGATAAAATGATTGACTTTGGTCAAGAATGGAGAGAATTCGATTCCGATCAAGCTGGAAAAAGAAGAAGAACTGGCGCACCAATGACAGTTACTAAATTCGACAGAGGATTAAGTACTAGCGTAGGTACAGATTCAGACATATATAGATTAGGTGGAAAATCAAAAGATAAGTACAAGAGATTGCAAAAGTGGCAACAAAGAATTTCTACAGCAATTGAAAGAAACTTAAAATTAGCATTAGCAGAACTAAAAAGAGTTAGTTCATACTTGAAATTACCTGCTTCAGTAGTTGAAGACAGTTCAGAAATTTACAGAAACGCAGTTCAGCGAGGATTAGTTAGGGGAAGATCAATGGAATCCGTTGTAGCAGGAACATTATATGCTGCATGTAGGAGACATGAAGTTCCAAGAACTTTAGATGAATTAGCAACTGCATCAGGAATTGATAAAAAAGAGATAGGTAGAACTTACAGATTTATAACAAGAGAACTAGGTATCAGGATTTTGCCAAGTAATCCAGTAGATTATTTACCTAGATTCTCTTCAGCATTAAAACTAAGTGCGAAAACACAAAGTAAAGCAGTTGAAATATTAGAAAAGGCACAAGAGGAAGAATTAACTTCTGGAAGGGGCCCAACTGGTATTGCTGCAGCAGCACTTTATGTAGCAGCACTAATTAACACTGAAAAAAGAACACAGAGAGAAGTTGCAGATGTTGCAGGTGTAACTGAAGTTACAATCAGAAATAGATATAAAGAATTATTAAAAGAGTTGAAACTAGAAGAAGAACTTAAACCTACTGTAGTTGTGAAAACAGAAGAGACAACAGAAACAGAAGAATAAGTAGAAAACTTTTTATACCTCTTTTGTCAAATTAGTATATAAAATAAAGAAGGTGATATTATGCCAGCTAAGAAAAAAGCTAATACAAAAAAAACTACTGCAAAATCTACTAAAAAAATAACGCAGAAAAAAGACACAAAATTTGATAAGTTGGTAGAAAATAATTTAGCATTACAAAAAATTTCTCTTAATTTAATAAATTCAAATAATGAACTTGTGAAAAGGCTTGATAATCTAGTGGGATTATTTGAAGAAGCAAGCAAGAACGTTGGAAAAGTAGATCTTTCAGATAAAAGCATAGGAAAACTAACTTCTAAAGTTGAAGAATTAGTTGATGAAAATAAAGATCTAGCAAAGGGATTAGTTCTATTAGAAAGATATGTGAGGGGAAAATCAGGGTATCAACCGGCATCGATTGAAAGAAAACCAATGCCTGGCTTGAATCCTAGGCCATTACCTAAGATATAATGGAAAAGAATCCTTTATTTATTTATGATCCATTATTAAAAGAAGCAGAGCAATTATACGAAGATGTTTCTAAAGAAGTAGATAAAGTTCATGATCCAAAAGCAATATTTCTAAAAAAATTTACATTAGCATTGATTGATGCAGCAGGACCGAGAAAATTAAAAGATATAAAATTAGAATTACCAGAAAAGAATGAATTGGATATAAAACCAACAATTAGACATTTGAAAGAATTGAGTTATGGTCAAAATTCTAGACTTAGTACAATGCCAGTAAAAACACCCATAGAAAAAAAAGATTTCTTAACGAAACCAAAAATAAAAACATTACCTGTTCTCAAAGATAAACATATTCAAATAAAAAAAGTACATCCTATACATAATCCATTACCAAAAAAAGAACATTATTCAAAAACAATAGAAACGCCGATACATTCAGAAGGTTATAAAATAAAATTCAAACCAAAAAAAGAAAAGTTTGGTAAACTAGATTCTTTATTGATGGATAAATCAATAAAATCAATACATTGCTTAGGTCCAGAAAAGGAAATTGAAGTTGTAATTAATAATCAAAAAGAAAAAACTCGGATCAAATTTAATTCTGATAAGGAAATTAATAATTTAATAAAATTATTTGCAAAACAACTAAAAAAGAAAATTTCTGAACAAGAACCGATATTAGAAGGCAATTTAAATGAAGATATGAAAATTCAAGCAGTATATGGTACTGACTTTATCAATCCTAGATTTGTTTTGAAAAGAGTATAGAAACGTTTAAATAGTTTTCAACTGAATTATTAATATAAAATGAGTGTGAAATTATCAGCAATAATTATTATAACATTATTATTAGTGCCCGGAGCATTTGCATATTCATTTTCAGATTTCTTTGAAGATTTTTCAGATACATTTAGTTCTATATCAATAACTGGGATGGCAATATTAGAAGTTGCAGAAACTGTAAAGGAAAAAGTAACTATAGAAAAAGAACCCTTGGCACCACCAGAACCAAAGAAAGTAGAAGTTAAAGAAATAAAAGAAGAGTCAGAAGAAGTTGTAGAAAAAAAAGAAATTAAAAAATCAACTTCATCATCAAGTAAATCCTCAAAAAGAGTACCTGAATGTTCAGACTATTTAGATAATAACATTAATTATTTCAAAAAAGGAATTTGTAAAGATAATAGGGGAAGATTTGTAAAAGGAGATTATCCTGAAGATTATTGTGGCACAGATAAAACAATGGTCATGGAATTCTCATGTAATTCGGAAGAAATGTGTGAGGGGAATTGGTATGTTTGTCCGAATGGGTGTGAAGATGGGGCATGTAAAAAGGAAATAATAGAAAAAGAATTGGCACCAGACCTAAAAATACTTTCAACAGATATAAATAATTGTGAAATAACTTCTACAGTAAAAAATATAGGATCAAAAGAAACTAGTTTCAAAATAGACTTTAAATCAGAAGAACATAATGTTTTATCAAACATCGAATATAAAATTCAACCAAATGAAATAATAGATGTAATGGTAGAAAATCATTGTTTCGAAAAAGAAACTAACTATTCAATAGAAGTAATATCAGACAATGAAATAAACTTAGAAGATAATATTAAATCTGGAATAACAAACAAAGAAACAATAAAACCTATAGAAATTACTGGAAATGTAGTAAATATTAAAGAAGAAAACCAAGAAGGAATAATAAATAAACTTAAAAATATAATAATAAATATAATAAATATAATAAAATGAAATTTCACACAAACTATGCAATGGGATTAATATTTTTAATAACAATATCCTTGGGAATGGGAATAATAGTAGAAGAACATCAATATTCTTCTGTAACTGGTAATGCTATTAGTGAAACTTTCAATATAGAAAAAGTTGAAGAATCATTCAATCCTGAAATAGCTTCACTTTTAACAACTGGAGAACACACACTAGTAGAAGATGTTTCTGATAATTTACTGAATAAAGATGGAGTATTTGCAGAAGTTTATCCAACCTCAATACCTGGAAAATTAGATGATCATTTTTTACACATAGATTTTGATAGGAAAGTGGTAATAATTTCATTATATATGAAAAAGATTGGAGATGATGCTTCCTTTGAATTATGGGGCCCAACAAGAAAAGTTGGAGAAGGGTCATTAACAGATGAATTTAACTGGTATACATTTGATGTTTCATTTAATGAAATGAGTTCAGAAAGATATGCATTATATAATTATGGTGGCGGAGATGCTACGATAAAAATAGATACAATAAAAGGAATACCAAAACCAAAAAGTGGTTTAGCGGGATATTTAACCGGATTAACAATCTATAACAATTAATCAAAAGATTTTTAAAATAATTCTTGTTATAATATTAATGAATATGGTGGATGAATTGAATATTACTCTTGAAAATTTAGCAAATAAGATATGTTGTAATACTTGTACTCTTGGAAAAAGACTATATGATCCTGATGGAGACATGCCCATAGGAATATACTGCACAGAAAAACAAAATAATAATTTGAAATTTGATTACATTTGTTCTAATTATATTAAAGATGAAGAATTCATTAAAAAAAACAAAGATATTGAAGATTATATAAAATAATTTATTCACTCAATCTTAACATCATCAGTTCTTTCATAAGGTTTACTTTCAATGATTTCTTTTTTACCTTTATAAAATTTTAAACCAGTAACTGCAATCATTGCACCATTATCTAACATCAATGAATTAGAAGGAATAAAACATTTAGCTTTTCGCCCCTTACACATAAGTTTGGACATTTCTTGAAGTCTATTATTACATGCAACCCCTCCTCCGAGAAGTAATTCATTTTTTCCAGTGTGTGCCATTGCTCTTTCAGCAACTTCTAACAACATAGCAAATATAGTTTCTTGCATAGAATAAGCAAGATTTTCTTTTTTATAATTATTAGAATCATATTTTTGTTTAAGATTAGTTAATAATCCACTAAAAGATACATCCATACCCTTCACCACATAAGGAAGTTTAATATATTCTTTATCTGATGAATCTGAAAGATTGGAAAGTTTTGGTCCACCAGGAAAACCTAGGCCCATATACCTTGCAAAAGAATCAATGAAATTACCAACCCCCATATCTAAAGTTTCACCGAATACACGGTATTTGCCACCTTCAAAAGCTATGACTTGAGTATTAGCACCAGATGCATAAAGTAACACCGGATCTTTAGCTTTCGTTTCCCATTTACCTGCTTCGAGATGTGCAACACAATGATTAACTCCGATAAATGGCTTATTTAATTCCTTTACCACTTCCCTTGCTACCCTCAAACAAGGACCAAGTCCTGGGCCACGAGAATAAGCAACTAGATCTACATCATCTAAAGAAATTTTCGCATCAGAAAGTGCTTGCTCAAGCACAGATTTCCAATTTTTTTCATGATGTTTTGCAGCATCCATAGGAATTATACCTCCACTTTTAGTAGTATAAGCTGCCTTAACATTAGCAAGAACTTTTTTATTATTAACAATACCAATTCCAAATGTATGAGCAGTACTCTCGATACCTAAACATATCATTTTTCAGAAGCTTTTTTTTCCCAGGTCTTTAGAATTTTTTTAGAAACTTTTTTCATTAGGGGTTCTAATTCTTTATTCCAATACTTAACGGAATCATCAATGAATCTTGCTTCCTCTTTTTTATTTCTTTCAAGGATAATTACTGAGTTTCTACTGGTTAATGCCAGCATTTTATTTAGGACCATAATCATCTCGTCTCTGTCCGTTTCATTAAACATACTATTTTGAGTAACACTAATCATAGAATTTGGATTCGGGATAACTAACCCATGTAATTGATTTGCCCAATGAGTATAAACATCAACAATTTTTCTTGATATTGCACGATACATATCTGACCCAATATGACCTTCTTCAGAAAAACCATCTCTTAATAAGAATATTTCATCAATTTTATTCAAACTTGATTTAAATCCAAGATCTTTCTTGAATTCTTTAAATCTTAACTCGAATTCCATAATAATTTCTTTTTCCATTGATAGAATTTTAAAAATTATTATTTATAAAGTTATTTATTTATGTTATTCTTCATACGATTATATTCATTAAAAAATATCTTTGTATGTTTATGACAGAAATATGAATCTCTCTTTTTTACAGAATATTTACACGCTTCAGAATCCCTTGTACAAAGGCCATCTTTTTCAAAAAAAGTAACATCTGCAGGAAGATACTCACAACATTTTTCAATAATTTTTTCAATCATTTTTTAACTCCTTCTTACACCAAGGGCAATCACTAGGATGTTCTTCTTGACGTTTCATTAATTCCTTAAAAATACTCAACATAACTTTTGCACGTTGATATTCTTCATCAACTTCTGCAAGACTAAAATCATGCTTAAATCCGACAGGTAAAGTTTTGAAAATATTATCCATAAAATAAGTAATAAGAAAGAATATAAAAAACTACCTAGATGAATCTGCTTGTCTTTCGTTATCTAATTTCTTTGATAGAGCATTACTTTTTTGAACATCCATATTATATGCTGCTAAAATTTCTTCAGATAAAGCTTTTTCAATGTCAACTCTACTATTGAAAGATTTTCCATAAGCACCTTGTACCATTAATTTAAGAACCAAATCAACTCTTCTCTGAGGTGCCACTTCAACAGGCTTAGAATATCTTGCTCCACCATATTCAATACCTAATACTTCCTCTCTTGGTGCAGCATTGACAATTGCAGTAACAAAAACTTCTATAGGATTCTTTCCAGTTACTTTTTCTATAATTTTTAATGTACTAATAACTGTTTTATATTGTAAATTTGCTTTTCCAGTACAATGATATGAAGATATTTTATGTTTCTTACCTCTATGACCTGGAACCATTAATTTATTCATTAATCTTTCAACTATGTGAATTTTTGGAGCCCATATTCTACTTCCTTGAGCACTTCTTCCACCAGTCCTAGGAACTAAAATAGGTCTTAAGTTGATATAAGGTACCAAAGCTTCTTCAGAAACTTTTATTTTGCTTGTATCCCATATATTGAATAATTTCATTATCTTCTACCCTTCTCAATCTTTTTTCGTACCAAAGCATTTAAACTTTGATCATTAACTTTTATAACTTGATATCTGATACCTGATAAATCTCCCTTAGATCTACCCTTTGCACCACCAATTCTTTCTATAACAACACTATCGTGCTCATCAATAAATTTGATTGCATTATCGCCTGGAACAAAAGAAGTTACTTTATTACCAGATTTAACTAACTGACATTTAACACATTTTCTCAATGCTGAATTTGGTTGTTTAGCTTCAATTTCAACTTTAGATAATACAATAGCTGAACCTTGATGGCTTCCACCTAATGGGTCTGCCTTTTTATTTAATCCAAGAGCTCTTCGAGTAAAATAAGCATCCTTCCATCTAAACTGCTTTCTTTTCTTAACCAGTTTTACTGCTGCATTTATTCCTCTACTTTTTTTACTCATTTTTATATTACCTTAACGTTTTCTATCTTAAAATAGCTTTTCATAGCCTTTTTAAAATTTTCTAAATTTCGTTTATCTCTTCCTATTAATAAACCTTTGTCTTTTTGAAGCTCAGCAGAGATTTTTAATGTATCTCCTTCGAGTTTTACATCTTTTAATTTAATTGGATATACTAAGTTCTTTATAAATACTAAGGGATCTTCGCTATATTCTACAACCTTTAATCTCTTTTTTATCAGTGCAGAAAATTTAGATATATTTGCACCTTTTTTTCCAATAGCTTTACTAGCGTATCCTTCTTCCACGACAAAAACTAAAATTTCATTATGATAAAAACAATCTTTTACTCTAGATCTTGTAACTCTTTCAAATAAGTTGATATAATCTATAATCTCTTTATCATATATACCCATTTTAGCAATAACAAACACTAACAGAAAAAGGTTTTTTACAAATGGAACCAAGTTCATCATTAAAAATATCTAGAATTGAAATTGTAATCTCATTTAATTTCCCATAATATTCAATAGATTCTTTTAATTCATCTGGACAATTCTTAGATACGAAAACTTCAACAACTTTATTATTCTTTAAAGCTTTTAATGTTTTTTCAGTACCAAAAACTACCTTGCCTTCTTTCAATGCTGCTTTCAAACTTGATAAACTCATTTTTTAATTTTCTCCTTATTTTCTTTTTTATCTTCTGTTTTTAATTCTTTCGTTTTTTTCTCAACACCAAAAACTAAATTAGGCAAGCCTGTACCCATTGGAACTGGCTGATTCACCATTACATTTTCGATAACACTCTTCAATTCATCAACTTCACCACTAATACTCGCATTAATGATATGAGGTATTGGAGTCTCGAAACTTGCTCTAGCTAAAACACTACCTTTTTCTCCAGCAATTCCTCCACGAGTAATTCCTTTTAAAGTTCCAGTATTCGTCATTAAATCTGCTAATAATAACATATGCCTGACATCAACATCAAGACCTTGACCTTCAATGATAGATAAACCTTCATTAATCAAAGTTTGTCTAGCTGCTTCAATTCCTAATGAATCTAAGATTTCAAATAGATTATTTGAAGTAACATTTTTTGAATCAACTTCTTCCATTGCAAGAACATCCTTAACATTTGAACCTGCACATTTTACTATAGTTTTAGATCCAACTTTAACTGGAAGTACTTGAGTTATTCCTGCAATTCCCCTAACAACAACTTCCTTAACTTTTTCTTTAACTTTATGAAGTTCAGTCAATTCGAAAACACCCTCTGGGGCTTCAAAAACGAAACCATATGTTAATTTTCTAACATTAACTTTTTTCAATTTTTCTTTAAGTGTTTTTTCAATTTCATCAAGAGTAAATCCAAAATCTTTGACCTTTGTTAAATCTAATTTAACTTCAATATTACCTTTCATTAAATTTAAAGAAAACTCAGTACTAATATCTTGTAAAGTTAATTCTTTCAACTTACTAGCAACTTTCCTAATCATCTTTTCATCTTTTGCATATTTTGATAAAATCTGAACTTCCATCTCTGGAGTTTTAGGTATTTTTCTAGCATCAAATAGCTCAATTAATCTTGGTAAACCACTAGTAACCTGTAATTCGGATACTCCTGCAAAGTGGAATACATCTAATGTCATCTGAGTACCAGACTCACCAAATGATTCTGCAGTAACTAATCCAACAGCTTCACCAGGTACAACCTTAGACTTTTCAAACTCATCAGAAACTCTCTCCAGAACTTTTGTAAGTTCTACAGTAGTAAGTTTTTCTAATTTTTCTTTAGCTTTAATATCTTCAAGTATTCTTCCAGGTAATTTATCACTAAATTTATCATATATATCTGCCATTTTATCTTCCCCTAATCTCCTTTATGATTCTATCTACATTAATTGTTCCACCTTCACTTTGTGAAACATCTAAACCGTCTTCACCATAAACAAATTGAACTATTTCATTATCGGCACCCCTTACAGTTAAATCTGAAAAGATTCTAATATCTTGTAATGAATTAGCTAATCTTCTATATAGATAACCGGATTTAGGAGTTCTTAATGCAGTGTCCATCAGTCCATCTCTTCCAGTCATTGCACCGAAGAAGTATTCAGTTGGACCCATACCTTTTTTATAACCCTTACTAATAAATCCTCTAGATAATGGACTTAAATCTCCTTTCTTGAATGTTGAAAGAGTTCTACCTTTGTATCCTCCGACAATTCTTTTACCCTTCATAGATTGCTGACCTACACAAGCAGACATCTGAGCAACATTAAGGAAATTTCCCCTTGCACCAGAATTTGCCATAATAATAGTAGAGTTTTCTTTTATAGAATCTGAAACTTGTTTACCAATCTTATTTCTAACTTTATTCAATACTTCTACAATTCTAATCTCTAAAGTTTCTTCAACAGTATTACCTGGCAAAGATTCTAATTTATTTTTATTAAATGATTCAATTAAATCATCCACCTTACCAGTAGCTTCATTTAATAATTTAGTATTCTTTGAAGTTATTGAATCAGGTAAATCAGTATCCGAAACAGAAGAAGTGAATCCCCTATACAATAAAGTAGAAAGACCTAATTTAAACATATTATTCATTATGCCAAGTGCAGTCTCTCTATCATATTTAGAGTAAATAGATCTTACTAATCTACCATTATCTTCACCAATTGTTGCTTTATCAATTACTCCACTGATTAATTTACCTTGTTTTATCTTAACAATATGATCGGGATCATCACTGTCATCAGTAAATTCCTTAGCATAACCAACAAAATCTAAATCATTAGGAAGTAATTCACTAAATATTTCCTTACCGCTCACTGTATCCCCAAAATCAGCACCAGAATAAACTCCAATTGAAGCTAATAATCTTATTGCATCTTCTTTTGTGAATACTAACTTTTTAGTTAATAAATAATTTCCAGTAATTGCATCGTGAGTTGAACCAACAATATTAAATCCATTCTTTGGACTAATAATATGATTTCCAACATCCAACAATAATTCTACTTCGGCTCTCGCTTCAGGAGTTTGTGGGATATGTAAATTCATCTCATCTCCATCAAAATCAGCTCCATATGGAGTACATACTGCAGGATTAATTCTGAAACTCTTTCCTGGCAAAATCTTTATTTTATGACCCATTATACTCATTCTGTGCAAACTTGGTTGTCTGTTAAAGATGCATACATCTCCTTCAAGAATATGTCTTTCTACAATATGACCAAAGTCTAATTCTTCTAAAATCATTTCAACAGATTCATCAGTAATCTTCTTCTTTTTACCATCCAAATCAATCAAATAATTTGCACCAGGATATCCAGCTGGACCTCTTGCAATTAAAGTTTTTAACCAATCTTTATTCCATTCATTAACTCGTTCTGGAATTGTTAATTCTTGTGCTACAGCAACAGGAATTCCAACTTCATTAAATTTAATTTTTGGATCCGGACTAATAACTGTCCTTGATGAGAAATTTACTCTCTTACCTGCTAAATTATGTCTAAATCTACCTTCTTTACTTTTGATTCTTTCAGTTAAAGTTTTCAAAGGTTGACCTGATCTATGTCTAGCAACAGGCATTTGTGCGACGCTGTTATTAAAGAATGTTGTTACGTGATATTGTAATAAATCCCATAAATCTTCAATAATTATTTCAGGTGCACCTGCATTGATATTCTCAAATAATCTCTGATTAATTCTTACTATATCTCCAATTTTGTGAGTAATATCATCTTCACTTCTCTCACCACTTTGAAGAGTTATACTTGGTCTGATAGTTACTGGTGGAACAGGCAATATATTCATTACCATCCATTCAGGTCTAGCATCTTTTGAATTTAAACCAAATATTTTCAAATCATCATCAGTAATTTTTTCTAATCTTGACCTTATTTCTATAGGAGTAATTCTTTTTCCATCAACTAAGATAGTTACAGGTTTTTCAAGTGTAACTTTTTGTTGTTTTGCATTACAATGAGGACATTTTGTTATAGTCTTCAAAGTATTTGTGAATTTTCTAATAAGTGTTAATTTATCTTTTATAGTTTTATTTTTTTCAACACTTTCCAACTCTTTAAAGAATTTTTCACTCTTTTCTTCAGAAGCTAAAACTCTTCCACATTCAGCACAACTAGATCTTAAAAATCTAAGAATATGTTTAATAAATTCTATATGAATAACTGGCCTTGCTAAATCAACATATCCAAAATGTCCAGGACATTGTTTCAATTTTTGACTACAAGTTTTACATCTTAGTCCAGGATCAATAACACCCAATCTAATATCCATTAAACCACCATCAACAGGATAACCTTCACGATCATACAATTCAGGAGTAATTATTTTAGCTACAGACATCTTTTTTATTTCAGATGGCGAAAATAAACTAAACTTAATTGCGCCTATTTTTTTTGTAATCGGTTGTTTTTTCATTTTAAAATTTATCCTCCAAATTAATACTTGGTGATATTCCTAAAGATTTTATTTCATCCAATAATAATTTGAATGCATAACTTAATTCAATTGGACTTACCTTAGCAGAAGCACCACATCTAGGACAATGTGCAGTATGTCTATAATTATCATACACTGCAATCATACCACAATCTTCACAAACATGGAATATGGTTTTATCTGAGTCGAATCTTTCTTTCAATAATAGAGAAGCTCCATGAGCCACTAAACAATCTTTCTCCATTTCTCCTAATCTCAATCCTCCACCCATTGCTCTTCCCTCTACAGGTTGTCTTGTTAATAATTGAACTCTTCCAGCTGCACGAGTATGTAATTTATTTGCCGCCATGTGTTTCAATCTTAAATAGTATATATTTCCGATGAAAATTTTAACTTTAAATCTTTGACCAGATAAACCATTATACATAGTTTCAGTACCATTTTCTCTAAATCCTAATTCTAATAATCTAGCTCTCAAATCATCCTCAGATGGTGTATCAAATGATGCTGCATCGATATATGTTCCATCAAGTGCACCAAGTTTACCAGCTAGAATTTCAATAACATGAGATATTGTCATTCTTCCAGGCAAACTATGTGGAGAGAAAATTATATCTGGAGTTATACCACTTTCAGTAAATGGCATATCTTCTTGAGGATACAACATTCCAATAACTCCTTTCTGACCATGTCTAGAAGCGAACTTATCTCCAATCTCCGGAATTCTTTGTTGTCTTAATCTAGTTTTTATTAATCTGTTTCCAGCATTACTCTCAGTTAAATAAGTCATATCAACTGTACCTGAAGCACCTTCACCCAAATAAGATGAACTTTCTCTTCTGATATTTGCAGCAACACTAAACTCTTCTAATCCACTAAGGAATCTTGGAGGACTAGATCTTCCAATAACAACGTCATCAGAATTTAATTTTGCTTCAGTATAAGCAATACCATCAGTTTCTAAATGTCTATAATCTTTTTCAGATTTGTAACCTTTAGTTTCCTTGTCAGGTATACCAACTTCATCCCTTAATCCACCAGAATATCTAAGTTCTTCTAATTTGTAAGGTTTATAATAAGTAGATCTTGCTAAACCTCGATCAATACTACCTTTATTGATAATAACCGCATCTTCCATGTTATATCCTTCATAACTCATTACTGCAATAGTAAAATTTTGTCCAGAAGGAGTATTTTCATAATTCAAAATATCATGCATGAAAGTTTTCACGATAGGTTTTTGTGGATAATGTAAAACATTAGAATCAGTATCTAATCTATTCATAAAATTTGTAGAATACATACCAAGTGATTGTTTTTGAATCTTTGAACCTCTAATCAATCTTGATGAACTACCAAAATTTGAATAAGGTATCAATGAAGTACATAAACCTAAAATTGTAATTGGACTGACTTCTAAATGAGTATGTTCAGTAGTTAATTCTTCTTCAGTTAATGCAACATAACAATCTTCTTCTTCACCTGCATCAATATATTCAATTATTCCGGTTTTAACTAATTCATCCCAATTAAATTCTCCATCCTTTAATCTTTTAATATGGTCTTCAGTAAGTTTTGAAACACCATTTTCAACAATTATTAATGGGCGTCTTACCCTTCCTTTATTTGTTTCAACAATAATTTCATCAGAACCTTCGTCATAATGAAGATTTAGAGTATTTGGAATATCTCCATTTCTCCTTGATGTCCTTATATCAGATACGAACTTATTTGCATCCTCTACTGAACCAATAAATTTTTCATCTAAAAATATGTCAACCATTTTATGATAATTTAACTCCCGCTCCAACCAATAAACTTTTAACTTTCTCTTCAGTTGGTTCAACTCTTGTAATATTAGCAAGTATTGCTAAATTTTTTCTTAAACCAATTGGTGTACCTTCTGGTGTTTCAACTGGACATAATCTTCCCCAATGGGTACTATGCAGTGCCCTAGCATCGAAATTTTCTTGTGAGGATGTTAACAAACTCACAACTCTTTGTAAATGAGATAAAGTATCAATCCTATTTGTTCTCTGCATATTCTGACTAATTCCTGCTCGTCCACCTACCCAAGAACCAGTAGCCATCGCACTATGTACTCTAGAACTTAATAACTGTTCACGAATAATAATTTTAAGGGAAGTAAATTTACCCCTCTTTACTAATCTCTGAAAGTTGTATAAAATATCTTGTACTAGTGATCTAAGATTTACTCTAAATAAATCCATTAATAAATCCCCACTTAATTTCAATCTTTTATTAGAATAATGATCTTGATCTAATGAAGAAATTTTACCAGTAGATACTAATAAAAATCTTTTAACCATTTTTGCAAGATTTTGTGCTTTCACAATTCTATCTTTTTTCTCAATTCCCAAGTGAGGTAATAAATATTTATCAAGATATTCTCTAACTCTTTCAACTCTAATTTCTTTTTGAGTTATACCAATTTTCTTTGCAATAAAATCTAATGCATCATCTTGTGTTTTTAATTCAATATTATCATATAAGTTAATTAACACATCATCAAAAGTATCTTTTGAAATAGACTGCATTATTTCTTGATCAGAAGTTATACCTAATGCTTTAATTAAAGCCACAACTGGAACTCTTTTAAATCTTGTAAAACTAAGACTTATAATTCCATCTTTTGTTTGTTCAAGTGTATGTGGAATACGATAACTTGTTTTTTCTGAATATAATTTTCCAACAAATTTACTCGTACCTATAGTAGCTTTTTTAACAAAGAATTTATTTGAAGCTAAATCTTCAACCATAATCAATGCTCTTTCGTTACCATTAAGAATAAAATATCCACCAGAATCATTTGAATCTTCACCTTGTTTAGTCAAATCATCATTTTTTAAACCATGAAGATGACAATGTTTTGATTTAAGCATAACTGGCATTTTACCAAGATATGCTACAAATGATTCATTTGTTACACCATTAATAACAGAACTTACTTCTAGCGTTATTGGTGCAGCATAAGTTAAATCCCTAAGCCTTGTTTCAGTTGGAAAAATATCTCTTCTTGACCCATCAGCTTCGGTAATTTCTGGTGTGCCGACAGAAATTTTTCCTAACTTAATCATAAAATTTTCAACTTCTTGAGGAATAATAGTAGGTACTATTTCACCAACTTCGTCTACTAATCCTTGTAATTGTTTGTCTAAAAAATAATCAAATGAATTAATATTTGATTCAACAAATGAATGTTGACTAAAATAATTTTTTAATAATGTTTTATATTCTTTAACCATTTATAACCACCCTATAATATATACTTTTTACGTTTGTAGGACTTTTTCTAATTATTTTGATAACGTCTCCAACATTAGCTTCTAAATGTTGTATAGCTGGATCCTTCAAAAAGATTTTAGGTAATTTCGTTTCTTCAATATTATATTGTTTTAAAACTACAGTTTTCTCTTCGTCGTTTAATTTGATATGTTCAGGCACCAGAATATGTTGTGAAATATTAAATTTTTTTTCCATTTTTTTCAAGTTATGATTAGGTATGGGCCGGACAGGATTTGAACCCGCGACCACTTGGTTAAAAGCCAAGTGCTCTACCAAACTGAGCTACCGACCCAATAAAGTAGGTAACGCCCTGACCGGGATTTGAACCCGGGTTACGGCCTCGACAGGGCCGGGTGATAAACCGAGCTACACTACCAGGGCGTAGTTCTCACTAAAATAAATTTATAATGTAGATTAAATATTATTGATCATTTTGGAGAGAGGTGCTACCTATTGTATTTAGCGAAGGACTCCCATATATAAAGCTTTTGTTTTCAAAGTTTACCTACTTAAAGAACTGGCGTCGAAAAAACATTAAATCTAGTTTTATCACACATTATTGCCATTAGTGAGTCGTTATTTTCCATTTTTACATAAGAAAAACTAACAAAATCTTGGTGAGAGGGATAACAGCTTTTGTAAGGATGACTATGAAGGGAAACTAAGGAAGAATTACTACATCTCTCTGCAGAAACATGAGTATAAGATTGAGAATAAATTACGGGTTGAACTACCTCAGAAATAAAATAATCATCATTCAATTTCTCACCAAACAAGCATGCCTTAATTTCTAATAATTCATTTTCATTATAAATATCTAAAAGAGTTTCATAAGATCCATTAATAAAATATAAATGTCCACCGAAATTTAAAGATAGAGACATATCATCTTCAAGAACTGAACTATCAATTAATCCAACAATAGCAACTCTTGCCCCTGGAGATAATAGAAAATAACTAAGAATGATAATAATTAGGAAAAGACCCATTAGGGCAACAAATATTTTTTTAAAAATTGGACGAGAATCATCGAAGTCCCCTTCGAGATTCTCAAAAAATTCATAATGATCCAAAATTAATCGATGGAGATTAACTCCACCTCAAAAATTAAAGTAGCATTCGGAGGTATTACTCCGCCAGCACCACTCGCACCATATCCTAATTCAGAAGGAATAGTAATTTTTCTTTTTTCACTGATCTTCATGCCAAGTAAACCTTGTTCCCATCCTTGGATAACCATTCCTCTTCCAATAGTAAATTTGAAAGGATCATCACGATCAACACTTGAATCGAATTTTGTTCCGTCTTCTAAAGTACCAGTGTAATGTACAGTTATGCTATCTCCTTCTGCAACAACTTTATCACCAGTACCTTCTTGTAATATTTCAATTTTTAATTCCATATTATCTTCACCAGTATTAACTTTTAATAATACTATAACAACTAATAATAAACCTAATCCAATAATCACTTTGTTTAAAATATCTTTATCCATTTTAATATGAGTCCCACCACCCAGATTTGAACTGGGAACCTTTCGGTGACGGCTAATTATTTTTCATCTCTAGTCATATCGACATAATCAAATAATATCTACAGCCGAACGCTCTGCCGTTGAGCTATGGTGGGGTTAATAAATCAAGTCAGATTCACATATATAAAACTAACGCTTATTCTTTTTGAATTTATCAATCATGTGATATGTTTCCATCAGGGGCTGCACATTATAATCTTCTTTAACTAAATTAATAATTGATCTAAAAAACTTTTCCTCATATGATACTAATTCATTTTCATTTGTTCCAATTGCAATACCTTCAAGTAAACTATCAATATATTTATAGTCATTAAGTTCTATTTCTTTCATTTTTTGAATAAACTATATTGTATACTCAATTGATCAAGATTATCCTTAATATAATCATTTCTTTCAGTACTTAACTTATTATCTTCGAAAACTGGAAATTTATTAAATGCAGAAACATATGTATTAACCACATCATCAAGGTAACCATTCTTAATTAAATCATCAGTTATTTTATCTCCTATATATTTCGGAGCAAGATGATATATGTTTGTAGTTTTTTCTGACATAGAACCAATTATTTCAAAAGAAATATCATTAAGAGTTATAATTTCCCCTACTGAATATTCGTCATTTGTACTATACTCGAAAATTGTATTTAGCTTCATTGTATAAAAAGAGAATTAGAAAAGAATTAAAAACATTTCTAAAATTACAAACATACGAATCTACTAACTAAATCGACAACTTTTCCGGATTCATCCTGTTCAAATTTTATTAACCAACTACCTAAATCTGACAATTCATAGAAATTACCATATGCCGGACTATCTTGGAAAGTTCCATTTAAGAAAGCCCATACATCTAAATGTTGAGATTGTAACATTTGATGATAGTGACTTATATGGAGTATATCTGGACGAGTAGTATCATCATAGTCATCGATTATTGAATTTAATTTTTTTGAAGAAGGTCCCCTATAATCTCCACTATTTGGATGACATATTCTTATCTTAGTATTATTTACAAAAAAATCACTCATTTCATCACCCATATGAATTATATCTTTTCTTAATTTAATGATTTCTTTACCTACATCAATTTTTTCATATTTTAAAAAACTAAGGTCATGATTACCATTAATCCTGTAAGTTTTAGCTTCGAATTTAGGATAAATATCACTATATGCGAAAAGTTGGGGGAAAAATCCTATATAATTTTGATGTTTCCACATTCCCTTATGCATACTGGCAGAACCATCAACACTATCCCCTCCATCTAAAATGAAATCAGGTTCGAATTCAGAAACTTTTTCAGAAAAATTATCCAAAACCTCACTATTGAAAAATTTTGAACCTATATGTAAATCTCCAATTACAGCATATTTAAAGATAGATTTGGAATCATCAAAATAGCCATAGGGAATCAGACTCATCTTATCTCTTAGCTTTCCACTTACCATCAATAGAAGGTATCAACTGAACAGTTCCATTACTATACAATACTGCATTTGCAGCTATCCATGCAGATCCTCCTCCCGCAGTATAAGGTAAATTCAATTGACTAGAAGTTCCTACAATATAGGTATCACCAAACATCTCCATACTATGACTGTGGCCAGTAATACTCTTACCACCACCAGTTACAGATCTTGCCTTAGCACTTCCTCCACGAGAACCATGGCCACCCTTATGGCCGTGACTTGCTAATTGATATCCATGCCTTCTGAGATTTTCTTCTAATTTTAAAAAATTAACATTAGAAGGTAATCTTCCATGCCTTTTCATTCCTTGTTCAATAAGATAAGCAGAATCATCATTATAACTTTCTGAATCTGCCAAACTCACTCCTTGTGAAAATAAATATGAACCTATCTCTGCATTCCATAAATCATTTTTTCTCCAAGCATCACTATTAATATATCTTGGTAAAAAGTCATGATGATTAGAAGAAACTACATAAATTTGTGAATTTTTCCCTGCAACCTTAGATAAATTTTTCAATTCTTCATAGCCCTGCCCCAATTCATCATCTAAAAATAACCTTCCTCTTTTATATTCCCTAGTTTTTCTCAAAAGATTATCTTTCTCATGATGATTAATGCTATGTCCATTAAAGAAATCATGAACAAATATTCTACTAGGTTTGAAATGTTCTATCATCTCATAATTAGCTTCAACAGCAGCAGGATCATGATCTCCCCAATGTAAATCTCCCAAAACTAATGAATCACATTTAATATCTTTTGGAGTAGCATCACCATTATATAATTTGCCTAGGTCTGCAAACTTACCATTCTTTAAGGCTCTGAGATTCCTAATATTAAAATAAACATCATCTATAACTTCAACTACAAGTCCACCAAATATATGATTCCGTTCAGCAGTATCTCCCCTATGATTGGCAATATTATAATTAGGTAATGTTACTGCACCAGTAGTATAAAGATATCTTGGCAAATCTGAATTAAAAACAGGAACTGGCAGATATCTCTGTTTTGAATGGGGAATAATTAATGAGGAATTATATTTACTAACTAATGTTTTTTTCCCTGTTGTAGGATCAACATTTTGTGGAGGTACAACAATATCCCTCAATTGAATATTTTTATTTAACCATAAATTTGTTCCGGTAAATATATTTGAGTTGTTATCTAAATCTTCATGCAATATATTTTCTAAAGAACTTTTTCCAGCAATAGGTGCAATTATTAATTCTGCACCTAACTCCTTAGCACAGGATTCTAAACCTTGATAAAAATTTTTATGAAGTTTTGCCTTAGCTCTGCCCCCGCCCAAGGTAACCAAATCACAATCTTTGTTCATTCTATAAGAATTCTGCGCAGCTGTAATAATATATGTTTTGACTTCTGGACTTTTTTTCTTTTTTACCAAAAAAACCACCTCCAAAATGGATTTATGAAAATAATTTGACTTTATTCGACTTAACAATTATGGGCCTTTTTCTTTTAATATATTTAGCCACTGCAAGGGGTATATTCAAATGACCAATGACTTGAACATTACATTTTGCTTGATATGAAATTATTACTTCTGCACCTCTTTCAAGAGTTTCGATATTCCAAATCATCTTAACTCCACCTAGGCCCTTTCTAATTATAGTTGGCTTGATAGTACCAAAGTTAGTAGGATTATCTGCAACATTAACTAAATTATCCATCACTTTTAAATTTTTTAACAATTTTCCACTTTTATTTTTTAAAACAAGTAACACATTGATAGTAGAGATTCCTTCATGAGAATGTCTAACATTCACTACTCTTTTTGTGATAGCAATATCTTCTTTCCTATAGTAATAATAATATCCAAATAAACCTGATAATATAATGAATATAATCGCCAGAGACCTATAATTGGTTGTTACAACAATTTCTTTATACTCGCCAGGAGCAAGATCAAAATCCCATTGTAAAGTATATGCAGAACCACTCCTAAATGTAGTTGTTGGTTCTGGACTAACACTAGTAAATAATCTTTCAAAGAAAGAAAATCTTTTCGTATATAATTCATGACTAGTAGTTGTACCATAATTAGATTTTACTACAGTTACACTTTTAATTAAAAATCCAGACTCAGGAGATCTTTGTTCATTAACTTCAGGATAATATCCAATTAACATATCATAATCACGTTCTATTAACAATTCATCTCCATTGTAAACTTCAAGAATCAAATCATAACTTCCATCTGAAACAGCACCGCTAAATTCAACTACAAATTCTTCTTTAATAGTTTCATAAGGCATTAGGGAAATAGTTTTCTTCTCTTCAAAAAATTGACTTTTTAAAATAACTTCAAAATTTTCTATATTAACATCATGATTATTATTAAAATCTACATTAAAAACAACTTGTTTTTGAGGATTTATATCGGTAGGAATCTGAACTGCAGTAGTTAAAACATCATAAAAATCTATAACTCTTATATCAAATATATGCTCAGTAAAAATATTACTATCTGCAATAGAATAAATCAATGCAGTAATCCCATACTTTCCCTCATTAAAATCAGAATCAGGACTAAATAATACTTCAACTTCACCAATTTCGCCAGAATCTAAAGTTAAAGTTGAAGGAATTGTTTCAAACTCCCACCCAATATCTAAAATTGAAAATCTGAATGTATCTTGAAAATCTTGATTATTATGAATGGATAATTTAAATATGGCAGTTTCACTTAAAAAGACAGAATCTTTAATTTCATCTTCTGACACCAAAATAAAACTATTTGCAGACACACAATTTATTAATAAAATTGTAAAAATTAATCCAAATATTAATCCCTTTTTAATCATTATATAAACGAGAACAATAAAAAATATTTAAAGCTTTGTATATTTTGAAGTTACATTCGCCTTTTTATGATAGTTGGAGTTTCATCCATTAAATTTATAATTGTAGAGGGATATCTATGTAAATATCCATCATCTAAAACATAATCTACTTTTTTAAGGATAGCATTAGGTATTTTTTTTATTAACCTAACTGGCATTTGAGAAGAAAAATTAACACTAGTAGTTATGAAGGGAATTCCCGCCTTTTGAACTAACTTTGTAAAAGGATGATCTGGAATTCTTACACCTAAACTACCAAATCCTTTATTTATTTTTTTAGTGGGAGATCTTGGTTTTATATTAAATATGAATGTGAATGGTCCAGGGAGTTTTTTTATATAATTTTTATTATTAATTACTACATTATCATAAACCCATTTTTTTGAAGGTGCAATCACTGAAAAAGGTTTATCTGAATCTCTTCCTTTTATTGCCCTAATTTTATTTACACTATCTTGGTTATTCGCATTACAACCAATCCCATAAATTGTATCCGTTGGATAAATAAAAATAGCTCCAGCTTTCATTGCCTTAATAATTTCTTTAGAATCTATATCTTTGAAATTTAAGATTTTAACCATACTAAATGGGGCTATTGATATTTTATAAAAGTAATGTTATGTGGCTGCGAGGATTTGAACCCCGGTTATAAGACCCCCAGCCTTATGTGATACCAAGCTACACTACAGCCACATCAATAAATATTACTACCCCCTTAACTTTCTAAAATTATATAACATTTTCTACAAAAATTTTCAATTTTAGAATTATATCAAATAATAATTACTTGTCTTATATATAATTCTTCAAGAATACTTCTTTTAAATTATTAACATATCCAATGAGTTTCGCCATTAAAATCTGTTGATCTCCAACCCGTAGCACATTCCAAACTCATAACTTCATGAGAGTCTCGCCCCTTACAATCTATTATATTTTCATTAGGGCCAGGATTACCGGGTCCAAACTCATGTCCATCAACCCAATCACTTTCTCCAAATACGGAAGGATCAATCAATTTAATACTTTTTATTTTATCTTGAACATTAAAATTTTTACTCATTTGAATATCATTCATTCCTGTAAAAATAACTACTCCTAAAACTAAAATTCCAAGAACAATCCCGATTATCTTATTATTCATCAATTATCACTTCCTTTAATGAAACCTGAAAATATATGTATATAAATGTTTCCACAATAAATAACAGCCCACATTACTCAATTAAATAACTTCAGAAACTCCATCTTTTTTCTCAAATTTTATAACATTATCTACAAAACTTTCAATTTTAGGATCATGACTAACAATAATTACTTGTTTTATATCTAACTCTTCAAGGATACTTCTTAACTTATCGACCTGTTCAGAGGAAAAACCATCTGTGGGTTCATCTAATATCAATAAATCTTTTGTATTAATTTCAGATAAAACAGTATTAATAATCTGATTCAGTGCCAAACGATAAGCCAACGCAGCAGCAGTTCTCTCACCCCCACTTAAAAAACCATATTCAATATCATATCCATTTTGTCTAATTATTGGAGTAAAATCATAATCTAAAGATATTTCTATATCTTCATCATCAACAAGAACTTTAAACCATTCGCTAAATAAAGAATTGAAATCCCCATGAATCTTTTTCATTATCTGTTTTTCAGTAAGTTGCATCAAAGGAACAAACTCTTTCTCCAAAAATGTTAAGATTTCAGAAATTTTTACTATTTTTTGTTTAAATATTTTCTTTTTTTCAATATCTATCTTCAAACTATCAATCCTTTCCTTAAGTAAACTAACTTCCTTCTCATTAGCAGCAGAAATAGCATTAAGATTACGTTCATCAAAACTTAACTCAAGTATTTCTTCACTAAGTGAATTGAATTCTTCTTGAGAAAAATATATTCCTTCAAATTCTTCAGATAAACAAATTTTTTGAGAATTGATTTGCCCAATATCTCTTTTTAGATCAGATTGTATTTTAATCAAATTATTCAATCTAATAAATTTAGAATCTAAATTTTTCTTTTTAATCAATTTCAACTCAATCAAATTCTTATCTTTAATAAGCTCAGATATTTTCAATTTAAAATTAGAAATTTTCTCTAAATTTTCTTTCTCAATGCAATCATTATCAGACAACTTTAATTTTATGCTGGATAATTTTTCAGATTCATTAACTGAGATATGATTTTTATGATCTTCACTAACAGTTTGTTTACAAAGTGGACAAGAATCAAGAGATATTATTCCATTAACAAGTTTATCAGATTCAGATAAAATATATTGTAATTCTCCAGATTTTTTTAGTATCTCCTTATTTTGTATTTCTAATTTATTCAAATCAGATTCATAACTAGCAATATCAGTCAAGATAACACTAACTTCCCCTACCACTTCAGAACCGATATTTAACCTAATACTTTCAATTTCAGAATTTAAATCAGAAGTTTCACTATTATTTCGAGATCTTTGAGTAATTAATTCATTTAATTTTACATTAAGTAAATTAATTTTATTTTGAATTTCAATTTTTCTTTTATTTTGTTCAGCTAGTCCAGAAAGTTCAAGTTTTTTTTGATTAATTTTCTTTTCAAACCCTATCAATTTAAGTTTTATATCAATTAAAGAAGAATCAATTTCGACAAGCCTTTTAGTTTTAATTTCATTTTCATCTAACAAAATATTTAAATTAGAAGAAATAATTTCAAACTCTTTTTTTGAAGAGTTTAAATTAGATATTAACAACTTAGAATTTTCAACAATTCTCTTATATTTATCAATACCAAAAGTTTTCCTAAGAATATTTAATCTTTCATCTGATTTTGCCAACAAAATAGATTTCATCTCTTCTTGAGGTGTATAAACAGTATAATTATATATCAAAGACTTTGATTTTGTTAAAAACTCCTGAGGATATTTAAACAAATCAATAACTTTTTGTCTCAATTCAATCGGAGTAAGTTCTTCAATTTTATCATCAATTATAAACATTCCAGAACCTTGAGTGATAGATTTTGAAGTTCGTTTCAAATTTCTTCTAATTATTATATCTTTTCCATCCAATTCAAAATTAATTTCAACATAACCCTCATTTTCACCATTTCTAAGTAATGCAGAACCAGAAAGATCACTTTTTCTTAAACCGAAAAAAGCAAAGTCAAGAGCTAAAAGTAAAGTAGTTTTTCCAGTACCAATATTACCACTAAGCAAAGTACTACCATCTTTAAAATCAATTATTTGATTTAAATAGCTCCTAATATTCTTTAACTTAATGTATTTTAGTTTCATTTTCTAATTTTAATACCTTATAACAATCTTTCAAAATCCTATCTTCAAAATCGAAATTCTTTTCACCATCTAATTTTTCTACATTCAATATAGAAATCAAATTTTTTACAAAATCTGAATCTTTTTCAAGCTTAGAGATTAATTTCTCTTCAACTTCTTCTACAGAATCAGTAATTTGCCCAATTTCATCAAATTCCTTTATTCTCAACTCGGAAGAATTTTTCAAGATAGAATAAGCACCGGAAAAAGTATTAATAATCTCTCTGAAGTTTATATCTGAAAGTTTACCAGAATTTAAAGTACCAACTAATCTCAACAAAATTATTTTATCTAAAATATCTTCCGATTTTATAGTTTTAATTATAACTTCATTTGCTTGGTTAGAATCAATCCCTGTCAAATCAATCACATATTTTTTAATCTCTTTCAACTTAATAGGGACATATTCAGAAATAAGTTTATCTTCCTTGAATGTATTTATCCAGAATCCTCCGTGTTCAAACTTTTCAAGTTCAACAAAATTATTAGGAAACAATGCTCCTGGATATGCAATATATCCATATAGTTCCCTAAATTCATTAAAAACATAATGAGGATGTCCTCCTGCATAATAATCAAACCCTTTTGGTAACATGGCAACCGGTTCAGAAGAAATCATAGCCAAATGTTCGGGTTTAAACTCAGTTAATGTAGTATGAAACATGAATATTTTTTTTCCTGATTTGGACTCTAAATTTGTCTTATCTAACAACGCATAATGTCCTTTTTCCAACCCACCTTTTTTACCAAATAAACCAGTAATATTAATTCCAGTTTTTTTATCCTCAACAAAATTTAATTTAATCTTACCATCAACTACATCAAACCTTGCAACATTAATAACTAAACCTGCATTTTCTAAAACATCAAGCATTGTTTTTCCAGAAGGAGAATAATCATGACTCCCTGGTATAATATAACAAGGAATATCATTATCTTTTAGATATTTAAGTTCAGAAACAGTTTCTTTAATCAAGTCAATTGAAGGTAAAGCTGTATTAAATAAATCTCCGGCGATTAAAACGAAATCTACTTTTCTCTCAATACAAGTCTGAATACTTTTAGAAAAAACTTTCATATTCAACTCTTTTAATTTAAGATCAGACCAACCACCAATGTGACAATCTGCCAAATGTGCAAACTTCATAAGAAAGAGAAACAGTTCACATTATTAATTCTATCTAAATAAAAACATATAAATAGACTGAAATAATAAATTAGTTATGAAAAGAGGTTTAGTATTAGTATTAGTATTAGTATTCTTGTTAAGTATTAGTTTTGTTAGTGCAATTCAAATAGAAGAAATTTATCAAAAAGATATCATTACTGAAACAAGAGAAGAAAGCATCACTCGTTACATTTATGGTTTTAATGGTTTAGTCGCTTCAG
>JABICB010000003.1 GCA_018652475.1 archaeon | reverse complement strand
TATAGTGATGAATTGAAAGGGGTTAGTAGAATTTTTGTTGGAAAAGTACTTTCTATTTATTTCCCAAATTATTTTATTGAAATTTTTGGACATCAAGAATTTTTTCTTGAAAAATTATATGTGGATTATAAACCTCAAGATTATGGAGTAAAATTATATCTTAAGAATAATTTACTTTTACTGAATTTTAAGAAAAAATATTTTGGAGATCTAAATAATAATGAGTTTACATATTTATTGTATAAAACTTTTGAAAAGAAAAAAGCAGATTTAGAAAGTAAAAAGGAAGAAGGCTCAGAAGAATATAAATTTAATGCATTAGAAGTTGATCATTATCAGAGTTTGATCCATAGAAATTTTAAACATTTGTTTAAAGATGAATATTCTTATTATGATGAAGAGTATCAAAATGAAAATTCAGGACATTTCAATACTTTGGAAGTTGGAATTTTAGATTTTTTAGTAAAAGATAAAGAAAATAATTTAGTTGTCATTGAACTGAAAAGGGATTCAACAGATAAAACCCTCGGACAAATATTAAGATACATGGGGTGGGTGAAGGCAAATCTTTGTAAAAAAGACCAAAAAATAAAGGGAATCATTATTGCCGAAACTAAAGATAATAGATTAGGATATGCTCTTAAAATCATTGATAATGTAGAATTTAAAAAAATGAAATTAAATGTTGAGATAACTGATGACGACAACTAATGAAATATCATTACTAATTGCAGGAGTTTTAGTAGGCTTTGGAATTTGAGTTTGGACTTATTGGTTTTTGGTTAGGAAGAAGTGGATTAGATGAAGAAAAAACAAAAAGAAGCAATAGGTGAATTATTTTTTGGATTAATTTTAGGAGTTCCATCTGCAAATCAGATATATGGGATGATCTTTAAATCAATGTATGAATCTGGGATGGAATTGGCATTAATTGGTTGGATTTTTGCTTTATTTTTGGGAATTGGTCTATTGTTAAATTCATTAGCTATAGCATTAGGTTTCAAAAACCTTGATAAAATGATAAAAAAGTTATCAAAGTAAAATATTGGGTTTTTAAGTAGTTATTTTTCAATTTAGTTGATGACAAGGTTTAAATATTAATTAAATATAATATAATTATGGGCGAAAATTCACCAACAAATAATTATGATGTAGGGATCGGTGTGTTAGGTTTCTTTTTTGTTATTTTTTTTATTGTAGGAATAACCTCTGAAGGAGGGGGTGTTATGATATTCATTAATTTAGTTATGTTTGGATTGCCATTATTTTTTGTTATAATGGGAAGAAGAAAATTAGTTAAGAAATTAAATAGTAAAACTAAACCTAAAAAGAAAAAAACTCAAAATGTGAAAAAAGGTGTACCATCCAAAAAGAAGAATGATAAAATTGAAGAGAAAGAAGATATTAAATTTAAAATTCCTATTATGTATTCTGGAGGCCATATGCTTCACCCAATTGCATCTTCATTATCCAAACAGCATGGGAGTGCAGGAGAATTACACTTAACTGATGATAAAGTTATTTTTATACAAAAAAGTGCATTCGGTAAGGAAAAAATGAGAATTGAAATTCCAATTAAAAAAATAATTAATAAAGAATTAAGATGTGATGAAGCATCAGCTATAAATTTACAACAAACTGCAGGAATGACTGCAGCACTTGGCCCCTGGGGATTGATTGCAGGAATGGCAAAGAAAATTGTTTTATTAATTCCATTTAAAGATAAAAAAGGAATGATACAAAGGCCGATGTTTGTTGCGATTAATGGATCTCAAAAAAAAGGATTAAAAGAGTTTAACCATAAACTTTATGAAAAACTATGAAAAAAGAAATAATTCTCGGACTAATATTTACAATTCTTTTTATCTCTGGGTGTGGAGATACTACTAATGGAGACGCTCCTTCCGAAAATTCAAATGAAGTGCATAGTAAATATGAGGCTATAGATGAAAATGGAATGTTTATTAAAATTTATAAGACTCATAATAATGCAACTTATGTGTTGTCAGATAATAGGCATTTCATTGTTGAAATGGATGTTAGTATAACTGGTGAAGATACAGCAAGTAAAATAAAAAGAGGGGCAATTGGCAATATCGCATTTAACTATTATATGAAAATAGTTGATACTATTTCTGGGGAAGAATATTTTCCAGAAGGAGATGTCGGGTTTTCAGGAGATGTAATTGGAGATTCTATTAGATTGATAGCAACATTTGATAATGAAATTAGTAAAAAAGAAAATAAAATCCATATTATATTATATAATCTTGAAGATAGCTCAGAAAGATATATTTTTGAATTTATTCCAAATTATCAAGTTGAACAATCTGATGTAGAGGTAAATGCCCCATTATGTGAAGTACTCCCTCACCACGACATAACTTGTTATACTACTGTTGCTCAAATGACTGAAAATCAAGATTATTGTGAATATATAACTACAAGTCCATCATTAAAATTGCAATGTATGGCAGTTGCAAATAAAGACAAATCTTTTTGTAAAGGATTGACTAAAATGGGACATGATGATGGGGTTTGTGAAAGTTATGTAGATTCTGCAATTCTTGGAAAATTAAAATGTACTAATGTTGAGGATTTAGGAGGAGAACATTTTTTAAATCTTAATCCTGATTATACTTCAAATTGTTTTTTAAAATATGTTGTTAGTGAAACTCCCTCTGATTGTAATATCATTGAAAATGAAGAATTAAAAGAATTATGTGAAAATGTAGTAAATAATGATGAATTATCTTGTGAAAGTTTGAGTGATGATTGGAATTCAAAAATAAATAGGCATAAATGCCACATAAATATGGCAGTTTATAGGGCTACGCATTAATTATGATTAAAAAATGAAAACTAACAAAATATTATTTGGATTAATTATCTTTTTGTTTTTTATTAGTGGGTGCAATTTGCAAACTGAAGAAGTAGATGAATTAATTGATGATAATATATTAATTTCTGTTGATAAAGAAATTGTATGGAGTGAGGAAATTGTTGGTTTGAAAAGTTGTATAGATTATACTACTCTTTGCTACAAGAATACAACTTTGTATCCAGAAGAAAATAAAATTTATATGATTTTTAATGTTACACTATCAAATGTTGGAAAGGAAAAAGCAAGTGTATTCCCAAGAGGGTTTTATATCTATGATAAAAATGGGTATAAATATGCTAATTTAATTGAAGGGATAAAAGATGATGAAGCATTTTTTGCTCGTTTCCCATTTTCACAAGAAATAGAACAATTAAAAGAAGTAATAATAATTATCATTTAATTGTAGAAGAAGTATTCAATCATTCAAATATAAATGCCTCAATTTATTCAGTTGGTGCAACAATAGGAAATCAACTAAATAATGACGAAGACATAATAGTCATAGAAAATAATGAATC
>JABICB010000018.1 GCA_018652475.1 archaeon | reverse complement strand
TCATGAAGAGGCTCATTAAAAATAACTTTTTGAAAAGTAGGATTAAGACAGCTTGCACAAGGAACATATTCGAAAAAAATAGATTTATCTCTAACTCCTACTAAATTTGCAGATAACAATAATTTATTACTTCTATCAAGTTTATTAAGCCTCAAACATTTCTTCCTACCAAAATGTGAATTTTTTCCAACGCCCCAGAATATTAATTTACTATATTTTTCTTTTATTAAAATCAATTTTTTTAAATAATTATGGAAATTAGTGTGTTCTAATAGCCCTCCTCCCCCGACTAATACTACATCATTTTTTTCAAATTTGAAATTAATAAGTTTAGTAATGTCCAGCTGGATAACTGGTAAATCAAAAGAATAATATAATGAGGGAGATGAAACTAAATCACCAACATTTAAAGTATTTACTTTATGAATATTTATTAATCTCATTTTATGCGAATATATTAATAATACTCCTTATGCCATTTAATAAATCTTTTTATTCCTTCCCCAATCCCTATTTTGGGATCAAATCCTAACATTTTCCTAGCTTTTGAAATATCTGCATAAGTTTCAGGAACATCTCCTGCTTGCATAGGCATTAAATTCTTTAGGGATTTTTTTCCTAATTCTTTTTCAATAAGTTCTATAAAATAATTCAATTCTACAGTATCAGAATTACCTAAATTGAAAATTTCATAAGGATAATTATGATCTAATGCAGAAATTACTCCTGTAACTATATCATCAACATAAGTAAAATCCCTTTTCATTTTACCAAAATTATAAACATCAATTTTTTCTTCTTTAAGAATAGAATCTGTAAACTTGAATAGTGCCATATCTGGCCTTCCCCATGGCCCATAAACTGTAAAAAATCTTAATCCTGTACAATTTATTCCGAACATATCATGATACGTATATGCCATTAGTTCAGTAGATTTTTTTGTTGCAGCATATATCGAAATTGGTTTATCAACAGAAGCTGATTCTGAAAAAGGAATTTTTTTATTTCCACCATATACTGATGAAGAAGATGCAAAAATGAATGAATTTACTTTTTTATGCCTACAAAGTTCAAGCAAATTTAATGTACCCAAAATATTATTCTGTTCATAAACAAAAGGATTTTCTATCGAATATCTAACTCCTGCCTGTGCAGCAAGATGACAAACTTGATCAATTTTATTTTCAGAAAAAACTTTCTCCATTTCAACATAATCAGTAATATCAACTTCGTATATTTTACAATTATCATTGAATTTTTTAATCCTATTTCTTTTTAATTGAACATCATAATAATCATTAAAATTATCCACCACTATTACTTTATCGCCCCTCTTTATCAAAGATTCACAAACATGACTTCCAATAAATCCTGCCCCTCCAGTAACGGGTACAGTTTTCATCTCCCCATCCCCCTATACTTGATTTTCTTATCTTTGAAATATTCAGCATTCCATAAATTTCTTCCATCAATAACAACTTTCAATGAAGAATCAATAACATTTATCTCTTTAAACTCATCATGATCAGTAACTAAAATAATAGCCTCACAATTTTTTATCGCATCACTAACTGAATCAAAATTATTATATTTTTCAACATAAGGATCATAACTAATAATTTTCGCACCCAATTTTTTAAGTTCTTTTTTTATTTCAAAAAATGGACTTTCCTGCAGATCAGAAATATTTTTCTTATATGCAGCGCCAAGTATACAAACTTTAACTCCCTTTACTGGAAAACCAAGATTATTTAATTCTCCTTGCAATAATTTTACTGTATATTGAGGCATTGAATTATTAACATCTCTAGCTTTTATTAAAAATTCATGATTAAACCCAACAGATTTAGCCTTTTCAATGAGATAATAAGGATCAACAGGAATACAATGACCTCCAACCCCGCACCCTGGATAATGAGCCATAAATCCAAAAGGTTTATTTGAAGCTCCCTTGATTGATTCAATTAAATTAATATCCAAAATATCAAAAGATTTAGCAAGTTCATTTACATATGCAATATTAATATCTCTGAAAGTATTTTCTATTATTTTTGTTGATTCTGCAACTTTCAAAGAAGAAACAGGATTAATTTTAGCATTCAAAAAAGATTCATAAAACTTGACTAACTCAGCAGTTATTTCTGAATGGTTAGAACCAATATTTCTAGGGATATTATATACATTCCATTTAGTATCTCCTGGATTAATTCTTTCTGGGCAATGAGCAACAAAAAAGTCAATCCCTTCCCTAAATTTACTATTATTTTCAATTTCTGGAATAACAACTTCTTCACAAACACCAGGATTAATAGTAGATTCTATAATAATCATAGATCCCTTTTTTATGAATTTTGCAAGTGTTTTTACTGAATTAATAATTGGATCAAGATTAGGAGTATAATCATTTAAAACTGGAGTTGGTACTGCAACAATAGCAATATCAAAATCTTTCAAAGACTCAGGATCAGAAGACACAGAATATGAAATTTGTTTTAATTCTTCTTCAACTAATTTATCATCAATGGGAGATTCTTTATTATTTAATTTGCTAATTTTATTTATATCTATATCATAACCAAAAACATTATATCTATTTGATTTTGCAAGCGCACACAGCACAGGTAAACCGACATAACCCATCCCTACAACCACTACTTTTTTCATAAAATAAACACACTAAACAATTATTTAAAATTAACTGAAATCTTTATCAAACCTAAATAAACCAATCCCCCAATCAATAAAACGAAAAATGTTTCTAAGAAGATATTCAAAATCAATATCCCTTTAATAAAATTCATAACAGAAATCATTACAATGCCAGAAAAGAATATCTTTAACCAATCATAAATAGGGATCTTAGAACCAAGATATTTTCTTATAGAAAAAGAAGTAAATAATAATACAAATAAATAACTAATACTAGTCGATAATGCAGCACCCACCATACCATACATAGGAATCAAAGTAAGATTTAATACTATATTCAAACACATAACAAAGGTTATTATTTTAGTAATAATATTAGGTTTACCAATTGCAGCAAGAATACTACTATTTATTGATGCCAAAGAAAATAAGATTGCACCAATTATTAAAATTTTCAGAGGTAATGAGCCACCGATAAATTCAACACCAAATAAAATTTTAAGAAATAAATCTGAAAATACAAACACCACTAATGAAACCGGAACAATAATTAAAAAGGCTTTTTTGTGAATTTCGTAAACTAACTCCCTAAGTTCATTAAATTTCTTTTGAATCCAGTATTTAGAAACCAAAGGCAATAAAGCAAGGGCCATAGAGCTTCCAAGAGTTACTAATATCATAGCAGTAGGTAAAACTACATTATAAATTCCAACTTCTGAAAGTGTCCTAAAATAAGTCAACATTAATACATCAATTTGTCCAATAACTACATATCCTAATGAAGCTAATAAAATTGGCAAACCATGGGAAAACAGGTTGGATCCCAACTCCCCTTTAAATTTATAAGAATATTTTGAAAAATTAAAATGTTTAAACAAAATAATGGAAAAAATACACAATCCTAGTCCTGTTGCAAGTAAATAGGATATGGCTGGAGAAATAATTCCGAAACTAGAAAAAATAATTAGTCCAAATAATACGAAAAAATTAGTTAACAATAAATGAACAGAATAAACTTTACTTTTTTGAAATCCCATGAATGTTTGAATCAATACAACATACAAATTATGAAAAACAAAGTATCCTAACAATATATATAAAATTGGCCTAGCTAATTCGCTCCTAAAATAATTTAAGATTAAAAAATTAGATAGTAAAAACAATACAATGGCAATAAACAAAGAAACGACTAAATTAACAAACAAAACAAATACAATTGAAGTTTTAATTTTATCATACTCTTTCTTAACTAAGAATTGAGGAATAAATTTAGCAAGAGATTGACTTAATCCAAAATCACGAAAAATACTGAAAAACATTACAAATGTAAAAACTGCCCAAAACAAACCATATTCTTCTAAAGTTAACTGTCTAGAAAGGACCATACGAATTAAATAACCAAATCCTGAAGCCAAAAGCCCCATAAAAAATATCAATGAAGCATCTTTCAATAATTTTCTTCCCGCAGACATAACATAACAACTAAATCCTTAATTTAAAAATCTAACTAAAACAAGATAGGAGTTACAAATACTTCAAGCAGTGCAGCAATAACTAATATCAGAATAGCAATCAAACTTAAATTAATAGAATCTAGCATGATACGATTAAAATGAGTAGTCTCAAGATCCCTATTAATCATAGCCACAGAAATTATACCCCCAGCCAAACCTCCAATAAAATAAGCACCAATCTCAGGGATTCCATGAATTGCATATCTAGCCAAACCTAAGGAGAATGCCTGCACATAATGTACTGCATTAACAGACGCAACATCGGCCAATTTATTTTTAATAAATTCTCCCATTGCAGCAGAGATTACAGAAGCATTCCAAGTCAAGATAAATATAGCTCCCGCACCATAAAAAAATGCAAATAGTAAACAGAATAATAATACTTTGAAATTATTCAAAAATATTTGTAAAAAAACAGTAAATGGACTTACTACATTTCCAACTACATCAGAATTTATTGTTTTGATAGTATCCATCTGAACACTAAATAAAGATTGTACGACACTTTCTGGCAAAGCAATAAACCAAAAAGTATAAGCTACAACTAATCCAAGAAAAAAGAATAATAAAAATTTGATTACTTTAGAATGTCTTTTCAATAACTTAACTTCATCATTAATCCTCATATCTGCACCCTCTTCCATTTTCATAGTTTTATACATTAACGGAACTGCAGCTAACACTGTTAAGAATACCATTATCAAACTAGAATGATCTTTAAAAATTATAGCAGCAAGAAACATTGCAATAGTTGCATAAACTGCACCTACAAAGAACATTACCCATGGATGTTTAACTGCCTTAAACGGATTGATAAAAGATTCTAAAGTCATACTATTAAAACTTCAAACTAAGTTTATATAATTTTTGGAAGAAAACTTTAAATAAGGATAAATCAAATTTAGCTATATGAAATTTAATCAGATAGTCAAGGACATAAAATCACTAAAAATACAGGGTGCAACTAATGTAGCAAAATGGGGATTAAAAGCACTTAAGTTAGAATTTAACGCCAAAGCAATAAAACAACTGAAAGATGCTAGACCAACAGAACCGTGCTTAATCAATGCAATAAAATTTGCAAAAGAAAATGATGTTGATACCGCATACCACTATTTACACAATATGCAAAAAAGAGTTTTATTAATTAGTGCAATTCATATAAAAAATAAAAAATATATAAAAAATGTTTTTACACATTGTCATTCTTCTACTGTTACTAAATCATTAATTAATGCAAAGAAACATGGAAAAAGATTTTCAGTATCAAACACAGAAACAAGACCATTATATCAAGGTCAGAAAACAGCAATAGAGCTAGCTAAAGAAAAAATCAAAGTTAACTATCATGTTGATTCCGCGGCAGATAAAGCAATTAGAGAAAGTGATATAGTTTTACTTGGTTGTGATATGATAACGCCCAATGGAAGCGTTTACAATAAAATAGGAAGTTATGCTATTTCAGAATTAGCAAAAAAACATAAAATACCTGTATATATAATAACGAACTCCTGGAAATATTCCAATAAAAAATTAAAGATAGAACAAAGAGATCCGAAAGAAATATGGGGAACTACTTCAAAATACATCAAAGTACATAACCCTGCATTTGAAGAAATACCTGCAGGAAATATAACTGGAATAATTTCAGAACTAGGAGTACTCCCAGTTAAAAAATTCTTAAAAAAAGTTCATAAAACTTATCCGTGGATAAAATGATAATATGTTTTGATTTAGATGGGACATTAGTAGATACTGAAAAGTGGATAGTTAGTGCATTAAAGGAATCATTCAAATTAAATAAAAAAAAGGTTCCTACAAAAAAACAAATATTCAAAGAATGGGGAAAGAGTGCTAGAGTTTTGATAAAAGCCATTGATCCAGCTTTAAAAAAAGAAGAGATAGAAAGTATTAGAAAAGATTTCTATGAGGTAAGAAAACAAACAAAATCAATGATAACTCCATTTCCTAACACTAAACAAACCTTAAGAAAATTAAGCAAAAATTACAAGTTAGCAATTTTATCAAACAATTCACATAAAATAATTTTAGAAATATTAAATATAACAAAAATAGATAAAAAATTATTCTCAATTGTAGTTGGAGATGATGAGGTGAAGAGAGCAAAACCTTTTCCTGATGAAATCTACAAAGCAGAAAACAAATTTAAGAAAAAAGTGAATTTCATGATAGGAGATACCGTTCAAGACATAAAAACTGCAAAAGCTGCAAATGTAAAATCAATAATAATCAAACAAGGACCGAAAGAAACTTGGAAAAATTTAAATAAAGCCAATTTCATAATTAGAAATATAAGTGAACTTCCAGAACTTATAAAAGAGGCACAATGATATACGGAAACTGTGAATTTGTAGATAAAAAATACAAACCTAAATCAACCGACTTAGTTGTAATGTATAGGGTAGAACCAATAAAGGGAATTTCACTAGAAAGAATTTGTGAACTTTTAGCTGGAGAATCTTCAATAGGAACTTGGACAAAAATTTCTACAATGAATCCAACAATTGCTAAAAAATTAAAACCACATGCATTCTATATCAATAAAAAAAAGAATTTAGTAAAAATAGCTTATCCAGAAAAACTATTTGAAAAAAACAATATGTCTGGAATTTTATCTTCTATTGCTGGAAACATATATGGAATGAAAGAAGCAAAAAAACTAAGATTAGAAGACATAACTTTTCCAAAAAATATAGTTAAAGCATTTCCAGGTCCTCAATTTGGAATTAAGGGAATTAGAAAACTCATTAAAATAAAAAAAAGGCCATTGATTGGAACTATTGTAAAACCAAAAGTTGGTCTAACTGCAAAACAACACGCAAAAGTTGCATATGAATCTTGGGTAGGAGGATTAGACATAGTAAAAGATGATGAGAATCTTACTTCTATGGAGTTCAACAATTTTTACAAAAGAATAACTTTGACTTTGAAAGCTAGAGATAAAGCAGAAAAAGAAACTGGTGAGAAAAAAATATACTTACCTAACATAACTGCAGAATATGAAGAAATGAAGAAACGTGCAGAACATGTAAAGAAAAAAGGTGGAGAAGTTGTAATGGTTGACATATTAACAGTGGGTTGGAGTTCTTTAGCTGCAATAAGAAATGTCACAAAAAAATTAAAATTAGCAATTCATGGACATAGGGCAATGCATGGCGCATTAACAAGAGATCCGAAACATGGAATTTCAATGCTAGTATTAGCTAAGATATCAAGATTATTAGGTACAGATCAACTACATATTGGAACTGCAGGAATTGGAAAAATGCATGGCTCTGCAAGTGAAGAACTCTCAATAGAGTATGAAATAGAACAACAAAAAATCAAAGCAAATCCTAAACTAAATAGATTAGAACAAGATTGGTATGGGATGAAACCTATTTTAGCAGTTGCATCAGGAGGAGTCTCACCCTTACAAATTTCAAAGATAGTAAAAACTATGGGGAATGATATCATAATCCAAGCAGGAGGGGGAGTTCATGGACATCCAAATGGAACAAGAGCAGGAGCAACAGCAATGCTGCAAGCAATAGAATCAACTATGAAAAAGATTCCATTAAAACAATATGCAAAAACACACAAAGAATTAGAACAAGCATTTAGCAAGTGGAAATAAATTTCCTAACTATATCTTCATTTCTAACTTCGGGGTGGAACATAATCCCATACATATTTTCTCTCTTTATGGCCTGAACAGACTTTTTAGATTTAGCAAGCACATCAAATTCACCTAATTTAGAAAGAGAATTTCCATGCAACCCATACGCTTCAAAATCCTTAGAAAATAACTTATTAATCACCTTAACTTCAACAGATATCGTACCAATTTCTTCTTTAGAAACTAATTTAGCTCCAAACTTCAATCCAAGTATCTGCATTCCAGAACAAATTCCTAACAAAGGTTTACTAAACTCAGTTATCCATTCAAATTTATCCAACCCATTCAGATACTCATTATCATTCAGTGCGGTCCCACAAATAATCACCTTTTCAGCGGCGAGAATATCTTTCTTTTTTAATTTAGAATAATGTATAATTTTACTTCCTTTTCCAACAATTTTAGCTACCGGTTGAACAAATTCAAATTCATTCAATCGCTCTGAACAGGTACTTATAATTAAAATCATTTCAAATCTACCCCTTTTATATAAAAAATTCCAGCATGATTTTTATAATCAACTTCAGAATCACTTACAATTAATTTCTCTTTAAACATAGGTGAATTTAAAACAAAACTTTCCCATTCTCCACCTTCACCAGAAGGATTAAAGGAATATTTTTCCTTAAATTTTATCAAGTCCTTTATACTAGACTTAGTCAATTTCTTACCAAGCCATTTCTCATCTAAAGGATATCCAGCAATACCACTAACAATAACTTCATACTTATTTTCTATCAATTCATTTAATAATTCAATTTGATCTTTCTGCCACAAGGGATTAAAACACCAAAGACCCAACTCAGAACAAATTTTCTGAACCCTAGTAGCTTGGTAGACAGATTCTATTGCACCTGTAACTATACCCTCTACCCCATACTCTTTCTTTGCAAATTTTATTAACTTCTTTAGTTCTTTCAACTCTTTCTCTTTCTTACCTTCCGTTTCAACAATAACTAAAGGAATATCCATAGAATAAGCCTGAACCTTTGTTAATTCAATATTGGGAGTATGAAACATGTAACTCTCTTTATTTTTAGAAAAAACACTCAGTAAACAACTAATTTCATGATCTTTACTAGCTAACTGTGCCGCATAGCAAGAATCCTTTCCTCCTGAGAACAATACGCCTAATTTCATAACATACTAGAAAAATTACTATTCAAAAACCTTTTTATTTCACTTCATTATTATCTTTGATTAAAATCTTACGATTTCCTACTTTAATCAAAACTTCATCCTCATCCTTAAGGCCACTTAATTTAGTAATTCCCATGGGTAATTTTAATCTTCCTGCCTTAACATCGAGATTGACAATAACTTCGCTGTGTTTAGTCACAGGTTTCTTTTCTATTCCTTTCAAAATATCAGTGTATTTAGTATTAGTATCAGTTTTTTTATATTCCAAAGTTCTTTCATGTAAATATTGAGCAATCTTTCCAGCAATGTTCTTCCCAGTAGCTTTTGTAATACCTTGTAATCCAGGACTTAGATTAACTTCAAGCACATTCATCTTTGCACCCTCCAATAAATCAACTCCGGAAATTTCCGCACCTATTGCTTTTGCAGATCGAATAGCTAAATTCTCAGCTGAAGAACTCAACATATAAGGAATTCCGTCCCCCCCTGCATGAATATTAGCTCTTAATTCACCAGATTGAGCACGCCTTTTCATAGCTGCAACAACCCTATTACCAACCACTATTGCCCTTATATCTTCTGCACCAGTATCAATGAACTCTTGAATAATATATGGCTGTTTAAACACTTCCAAGGCATCTAACACACTAGAAGCCGATGCAAAACTCTCAGCAACCATCACTCCCTTTCCATGCGTGCCCGAAGGTATTTTAATTATGACAGGATAATGAATTTTTTTTAATATTTTTTTAGCAGCACCGCCAGTGGATGCAAGATAAGATTTAGGTTGTGCAATTTTAGACTTTTGCAATTCCAAAGTTGTTAAATATTTATTATGTCCAGTTGTAAATGAACTAGCAGTTAAAGGCAAATATGATTTTCCCTCTAACGCTTCAGAAATACTCTGTAAAATTAAATTATATTTTGAACTGCCCCTGCAATAAACACAGTCATAATCGTCAAGTGGCCTCCCACCATAAAGGATCTGCACACCATCAGAGTCTACACAAGTTTCAATGAACTTTAAATCAATCATATCAACTTGATCAAAATGTGCCTCACACTCTTTAGCAATCATTCTACTACTCAAACTTTTCAAACTAATTATCGCTATTTTCATTTTTCATAGGATCAATCAAAAAATTCTGTTTTAATATCTCTTGACCAATTAATACGGGATATTTTAATCCTTCCCTGTTCGTTATAGTAAAGGTACCCTCTACTTCTCTTCCAGCCAACAAAACTTTAACTTTGACAACAGGCCTAAGTTGCACACCATGAGAACTTTTTATTCTAACTGATTTTATTACCGGGCCCAACTTTAATTCAGAAGCTAAACTTATATGAATTGAACTTCTAGATGCGCCACTATCAATCTTTGCAAGAATTTCTTTCTCGCCAATCTTAATCTTTTCAATCAAGCCCAATATAGTTCGATTTTCCATCTATTTTTTGAAAAGAAATATTTCTTTTAAAGCTTTCTAATTAAATAAATACAAATATTTATAAATTAAAATACCCGAAATCTAACTAATGGAAGTGAAAATAACTAATTATAAGCATATCCTAATTTTAGGTGGGTTAATAGCTATGCTTTTCATGGCATACAGGATAGTAGCACAATTTATTCCAGCACTATTTATAGCAGCAATCTTAGCAATAATTTTCTATCCCATATTCAATAGAATAAATTCAAAAGTGAAACGTAGGGGAATCTCTGCAGCAATTACAATGTTTTTAATTTTCATGCTAGTATCAATTCCATTATTATTTATGACAGGTCCAATTATTCGAGAAACTTCGGCATTACAACAATCAATTGCTTCATTCGATTTTGATGGAGTATCAAATACTATACAAGAATTTACTAATATAGAAGTAAATTTAGGACTTTATGTAAAAGACTACACATCTAAATTATCAGGATTTTTGATTAACGCAACAGCAAATATATTCTTATCTATTATGAGAGGATTTTTACAAATTTTTGTTATAGCATTCACTATGTTCTACTTATTTATGCAGGGACCAAAAGTATTGAAACATCTTAAAAAAATACTTCCTCTTGCAAGAGAGAGTAAAAATAAATTATTCAAAGATGTTCAAGATACGACAAATGGAATTATTTTTGGATTAGTATTATCAGGAATTGCACAAGGAGTTGCAGGTTCAATAGGATTATGGTTAGCAGGAGTACCAAATGCAATCTTTTGGGGAATGATAATAACTATTCTTGCAATATTGCCAGCAATAGGAGCTTCAGCAATTTGGATACCCGCTTCAGTATATCTTTTATCAGTTAATAGGATCATCCCCGCAGTATTATTATTTTTATATGGATTTTTCTTCATAAGTTCAATAGAGAATATAATGAAACCTAGGTGGATAGGGAAAAAAGCAAAGATTCATCCAATTGTAATCTTACTAGGATTACTTGGAGGTTTGAGTATGTTTGGTTTTGCAGGAATTTTAATAGGACCATTAGTACTTTCATTAGTTGTAGTAACATATAGGGTGTTAGACGAGAAACATGAAATTTAAAGTTAAAGATGTAGATTTATCTACTGGTGGGACTCTGATAGTAATATTGAATTCTGAAGATGCTAAAAAATTAGATCTTCATGGAGGAGATAGAGTAATTCTGAAAAAAGGTAAAAAAGAAATTATCACTTCTGTAGATATAACGCATTCCAATAAAAATATAAAAAATGGACAGGTAGGATTATTTGAAGAAGTTTTGGATACATTAAAAGTAAAAAAAGGAGAAATAATTTCAGTAAATCCAACACACACCCCTGCTTCAATTGAAATAATAAAGAATAAATTGGATGGAAAGATTCTATCAGAAAAAGAAATAAACATTTTAGTAAAAGATATGGTAGAAAATGACCTAACTGAAATGGAATTAGCATATTTTGTTTCTGCTTGTTATAATGAAAAATTAAATCATGAAGAAATTGTTGCATTCACAAAGGCAGTTTTGAAAAATGGTAAACAAATAAATTTTGGCAGAGGAATCATGGCTGACAAACATTGTTTAGGAGGAGTTCCAAATAACAGGACAACCATGCTTATAACTCCCATAATAGCTTCTGCAGGACTGAAAATAGCAAAAAGTAGCTCTAGGTCGATAACTTCTGCAGCAGGTACAGCGGACACTATGGAGGCCTTAGCAAAGATTGCATTCCCACTAAAAAAAATAAAAGAGATAGTAAAGAGAGCAAATGGTTGCATTATATGGGGCGGCGCTATGGAATTAGCAGGAGCAGATAATAAATTAATTAAAGTTAGGCACCCCTTAAGGTTAGATCCAGAAGGATTAATGTTAGCTTCAATCTTGGCAAAGAAAGCAAGTGTTGGTTCAACCCATGTCTTGATCGATATTCCAATTGGAAAAACAGCAAAAATACATTCTAAAAAAGTAGCTAAAAATCTAAAGAAAAAATTCATAGAATTAGGAAAAACCCTGGGTATGAAAGTACAAGTAATGATCACAGATGGTTCCCAACCAATAGGGAATGGAATTGGACCAAACTTAGAGGCAAGAGATATTTTATACATCTTAAAAAGAGATGAAAGGGCCCCAAAAGATTTAGAGAAAAAATCAATAATGATGGCCAATAAATTATTTAGATTAACAAAAACAAAAGCTTCTGCAAAAGAAATTTTAAATTCAAAAGTTGCCTACTTGAAAATGAGAGAAATAATAAAACTCCAAGGTGGAAAAGTTTCTATAAATCCAGATAACCTTGAATTAGGAAAGTATACCTTTGATGTTAAATCAACCAAGTCTGGAAAAGTTTCAGAAATGAACAATATCAAATTAACTAAAGTTGCAAGAATTGCAGGATCTCCAGAAGATAAAAAGGCCGGAATTTATTTGTATAAACATGTAAAAGATAAGGTAAAAAGAGGAGAAAAACTTTACACAATATATTCAAGTTCAAGGGATAAATTAGAGTATGCTAAACTAGCTTCTAAAAATGCTATTGTGATTAAATAATTACTAATAATCTAATTTTCAAAAAAATTTATTTCCTCAATAGAAATATTTTTCTTTAAAGATAATAAAAACGCCGCAACTGGGATTTGAACCCAGATGCCCTTGCGGGCCCGGCTTTCAAGGCCGGTGCAATACCAGGTTATGCGATCGCGGCATAATAAAAATAAGAGAAATTTCTCCTATTAAAACCTTTTGTTTCTACAAAACACCCAATGCTCTATAAACAAATGCTGTTGCAACTTTAACACTATCTCCTTCAACAAATTCTAAAACGACACAATCCCCTTCAAGATACATTGAATTGCTAAAACCTTGTTTTAATAAAACAACACCTTGTGTTTCAGATACATCATCACAGTTAACAATAGCTAATTGATTATCATAACCTTCATACATTTGAGTGATCGCAACATTTGCAGCAGTATTTACAAAAGGTACAACTGGCCTATTTAATATTCGATATACCGTTAAGGATGCAATAACAGTCCTACCACTAGAGATAGTACTATCTTCTGGATTTTGAGTAATATAAATTAATTCTTTTCCAACCAATTTATCAGTAATATCTCCATCATAAGATATATACTCTAACTCCTTTGGACCATATTCAAAAGGAACATTATCTTTATGTCCAGAAACATCTTCTAATTTCAATAAGTGAAAAGTGATTCCTTGTGTACTGTCTACATTAAATTCGAAATCTCCTGCAGGACCTTCCCACATATAGTGATCTTTAGTTTTATCAAAATAAACATTAAATATTAATAAAAATAATAAAACAACTAAAGATATAATTATAACATTAATAGTTTTTTCAGTTTTTTTATCCATTCTATATAACTCCTAAAATATCATAAACAATTCTTTCTGTATTCTTAATATAGTTTTCTGAAATCATAAAACACCCTTCAGTTTCATTTCCAAAACCAATTATGTTTTTACCTTCATTACAAGAAACAATGGGCAAATCAGGACAATCTAATTCTTCGAAACATGCAGGTTGGGGAATAATATCCTTAAGTATGAAAGTCCCATATAATAAATTAAAAGAATAACTTAATTCATTAGTAATTTCTCCTGGCGAATAAGCCAAATATAAATTTTCATAATTTAATTCATTAAATTCTATACTCTCTAATTCGTTTGGTAAATATTGGAAAATGAATTTTTGTCCACCTATATAAGTTAACCAACCTTGAGTTGTTTTAGTGAATGTAAATCCATTATATTTTTCTCTAGTATCTTCTGATCCCCCATACATAAAACCAATAGTACTACTAACCATTAAGAATACTATCATTAAAGGCATCCATAAATTTCTCTTATTAGATTTCATAAATTACTATATGTAGAATTCAATTAAAAAACTTTCTATTAAAAAAAGAAAAAAAAGAATAAAAGTAGCTTTACGCTACTGTTATTCCACTAACTTCTAGACCTGTACCTGTTACAGTTACAGCAGATTTACCAGCTAATGCGAAACTTGCAGGGTTAACTACAACTTTTGCTGCTCTCTTAGTATCGTCTGCTTCCCAACCAGCTACAACTAATGCTACTTTTTCACCATTATCGAATAACTTTACGTAACCAGTGTTTGCTGAGTAACCGGATGCTGCGTCACATGAACCAGCTGCTACACCTTCAAATTGTGCAGTTAAACTGTTAACACATGGACCACCAACTAAGATTAGGTTGTATGCTGTTGCGTCAGTAACTTGTTCTGGAGTCATCAAAGCTGCAGATGTTGTATCTTCTGAAATAGAACCAATATAGTTTACTGAAAGTGTAGCTTCTGGAACACCATCAATCAAAGCTATAACAATTTTATCTGATTCAAGATTATTTTCAACATCATAGATTATTACACCATAATCAGTTAAAACATTATAATCTGCACTTTCGTATGTTCTTGTATCATAAGTAAGTGTTGTATCTTCCCATTCTTCACTAAGATCCTCAACAATATTAGTATAATCCCAGGTTAGATTTCCACCAGTACCTACATTAGCAAGAGTTAATACATCAGTAGTTGCATTTATTGCAAATGCATAATCTGCAGTAGCATCACTATAATCAATAGATACATCAGCAACATTTATTTCTTGCCAATCATTATCTGAATCTTTATACCATACGTCAGAACTATTTGCAGTTACATTTACATCAATGTAAAACTTTTCAAAGTTATAATTGCTATATGAAAATACATCATCATCAGCAGTTACTTTAAATAATTCATCTAAAGAAGAACCATTAATAGTGTAACTTTCTAAAGCTTCTATAGTCAATTCAACAGGTGAATCCATTAAATTAATTGAATCAAAAGATACAGACGCAAAATTATTTGGCAATACATATTCCCCACCAAGTGTTATTGGTTCCATAACTAAATCTTCATCAGATTCTTCAGAAGTATCAATACTGGATATAGCTTGATTAAATGTAACACCAATATGAGTTATAGTATTATCACTATCATCAGCAGAAATTTCCCAATTCCATACAGTATCTTCTTCATCATCTTCGAAATCTTCATATAATTCAAATACTTGATCATCTTCTGCAGCTGTATCTGTTCCTGTTTCAGTTAAAGTAAATTCAACCCTTGATCTAGAAACATCATTCTCATCATAAAGAACAGAAGTAACTTGAATATCAAGATCTTCACCCTCTAATTCATCAGAATCATTATCTGAAAGGGGATACTCTACACCATTAACAGTAAAAATAGCATCATCAGAAAATATTTCTGAAACAATCACTGTAGTTCCACTAAAAGAAACACTTTCACCAATCTTCTTTAAAAAAGTTTCACCAGGAGTAAGTGCTAATTTATTATCTGCAGTAATTTCAGTTATTTTTAAAGTTTTACCCAAAAAATTAATTTCTAATGGATCATCAGAATCAACTTCTGCATCAGTTAAATTGATAACATTATCAAATATATATTTATAAACAATTTGATCTGCACCCATAGCTAAATAAATATCTCCAGAAAGATCTTCATCTCCACTTTCACCACTTAAAGTAAATTCAGCAGCACCAATAGTTATTTCTTCATGTACACTTATTGAATCGCCATTAACTGTGATATCTTCGTCAATCAATAAATTTTCAAATTGACTATCATCTAAATCACCAAATGCATTAATATCATCATCTAATGTGAAATCTTTAGAATAACTATCTGCATAACTCAAATCTGTACTTGTAGCAGTTAATAATCCATCCATATAAGTCTTTATTTCGTTTTGTGCAAGAGCATCAGCATCATTACCAATAACCATTGCAGCATTAACATATGCTCCATCTGCCACGAAAGGTCCTGGTAAGTCACCAAGATCAGTAGCAAGAGCTCCTGTCATTGTAGCTCCAAGCATAGCAATACCTGCGCTTACAGCCAATATTTTTTTTATCATTTTCATTTTAATATTTACACCTCCAAAGTGTAATTGTTTTTTTCCTCTTTTTTTGTGCCAAGATTATAGTCATAAACACTTTCTAAGTTACTGTCGTCGTATGTAAATTACTACCCTGAAAACTAATTCAGCCATTTATAAAGTTTTGTCTATTTTAGCATGCATTTAAGCCCGAAACAAACAAATTCAGGCAATACGACCCCAATACCCTACTTTCTACACAAAATAGCTCGAATTTCATGACCGCCGGGCAAGAATATACTGCTTGAACCTATCCCCTCACTACATTCACCGTCGACAAATGCACAATTAATGCCAGTAGAATCTTTTAACATAAAATTAACCTTTTCCTCAATAACACTATCTAGCACCCCTCTTACAAATAATTCTACCTTATTACAAGAACCAGAATTACCATCGCAACATCCAATTGCCAAGCTTTGAAAACTCTCAGAACCTATATCGGACTGATAAATAGCATTAACTAAATTATCAACCTTGACGCTGTAATAAATATCAACATCATTATCACTATCAAAAGAAGATAGACGTAAAGCAAACATACCAATTAAAATAACTAAAAAAACAATCACAACTAAACCAATCATTTCTATCTGACCTTTCTTCATTCTGGACACCACCTTATTTCTAATTCACTAACAGAGTATCGACCACTTAATGGATCATATAAACTAATTGGACTACTCACAATACGAACATCGGTACAACTTAAATCATTGTAAATTAATCTGTTACCTATCTTTATTTCCTTTCCCGAAAATAAACTATACTCTCCATTAAAGGCATTGACTTTCAAAAGATCAACACACTCATTAGCGACACCAAGATGGGAACATCTTAATTCAGGTAGATTTGGAATAACTCCAATCAACTGCATAAATCTATACTCTTCATATTCTAATTTAGAATCTTCAATTCCTGCAGCAGTGTACTTAAAAAAAAATATCATTCCGATTATTATCAGTAACATAACTAAAAAGATTACAAAGATAGACTCCTGCATTTGCATTTGACCTTTCTTCATTAGAATACCACCTCGCAATCAAAATTACTTAATCTATAATTTTCATCAACAACAGCCTCATAATTATCAACAGCCATAGAATCTAATAGCATAATCATTTCATTATAATTACAACCAGCTAAAGATTGTACCTTAGCCCTATAAATATTTTTCAAAATTTCAAATCTACTTAATAACATTTCATAATTACAATTATACTGTGTTGCACTCTCTGCAAAAATAGCACCATAAACAAACTCAACAGAAGGAGCATTGTACCATCGACCATCCAAGTTAACTTGATTAGTTCCGACAACTATCTCTCTTCCAGAATGAGTACCAGAAGAACTAACAACTACAACATCAGCACCATTAGCATTATCAACGACATTAAAATGTCCACTAAATTTAGTTTCCAAATAACCAAGACCATCAGAAAAATAATAACTACGATCGGAAGGAGAAATATAAATTAAAGAAGCAATCTCATAAGGTTCATCCCAAGTAGTACTCCATATAACATAATCATTACCTAAGGAAGAACTACCGAATAAAGTATCATAAGTATTTACCTGCATATAATTATTAATCCAGAACTCCCCACAATTACTTAAACTGAATTGTAAATCAAAATCGGGAATATCTGGATTATAAACTAAATATTGATTATTACCTCTAGCACTAGTAATTAAATTATTTAAATTTCTACCAATATCTACACTTTCTTTCTTTTCTTGCAACCCAATATACTTGAAAGCAAACATTGCAAACAATAATAATAAGATCACCCCAGCAAACATAGCAAAAGTTAAACTGAACTGCATACCTTGACCTCTTCTATTCATAACCTAATTTTAGAATTTATAATTTAAATAACTTACTACGATAGTGACCTAACAAAAACAGACGAACCTTCCTTGCTAAGTTTGAAATTAAGCTTGCCATCTAGAGTAGAATCACACAGCGGACTAACACTTAAAGAAAAATCAGAACTAAGTGCTTTAATTTTTTCACCAGCAAAGAAAATATTTTTTTCACCACCATCTACTGCAAAGATATATCCAGAAAGAATTTCATCATTAACCACTCCGGTCTGGGTAAGATCCCAATCAGCAAAACAAATTTCTTCAACACCTTTTGGAATTCTTAACTCATCTAATAAAATAGTACTACCAGAATTATAAGAAGCAATTCTTTCAATTTCACTCTCTAAATTATTCATAAAAATGACATACTCAGCCTCATTACCTTGATCAGATACATTAACTACCCACTTGAATCCAAGAAATAAAACAAGAATAGCCACTATAGCATAGAATACAAAAATAATAGGTTGACCCATTACTTGTCCACGTTTCATGGGTAAACTGTAAAGCTTCCAATATTATCAAATTGATCCTTACATTGTATATAATAAACATTAAAACCTAAGGCAGCATAATGTTCACTAAGTTCAGGAGGAACTCCAAACATTTCTAAACCTTCCCCATAAACAAAATTTGAAACTTCATTTGAATACTCGCATGCAGTATTTTCTTCATCCAAAATAATATGTAAATTATTTCCAGCAGTAAAAATCCTAACTGGACTAGGTGCAATCTCATCACCAACTACATAAAATGTTGAACTAGTAGTTACTTCATTAAAGGCATGATCTGTACAAGTTACACTCATAGTATGAGCAATACCATAACTACTACCACTCAATTCCTCAGGATGTTCTAATACATAACTTGAACTTCCCATCTCATTAAATTCATATTCAATTCCATCCATAGTATAATCACAACCCACTGTTAATCTAGAAGTTAAGACTTGAATTAAAGGCGTAGAATCAAAAGTGTTACTTCCAGTCAAAGGAGATTCTATCGTAATATTGAAAGTTGGAACAACTGTAAATGAATAATTGAAAGAATCTAACTGTACATTATTAAAAACAATTCCCCCATTACCACTTCCATCTATACAGGCAATATTATAGAGATAAGATACATCTTCAGAACCTTCTACACTAACACCCTCTTCTAAAACAACATTAGCACCGTAAAGTGAACAACTACTTGCACTTTCTCCTGGGCAATTAACTGATTGTTCGAATGTGAAACTATTTTCCATCAAAGAATATTCACTTGCCTCATTAGAATATTTACACCCGACAACTTGGTTATTATCTCCTACTTTGATATTTACTGCCAATAAATTTGTTCCTTCTGGTAAAAATGCAGAAGTTATTGGACTTAAACCCCATAAAGTAGGTGGTAAATAATCTGGCCTATCTCCGAATTTAACTTCGACACTATAATAATCATCAGTTACACCTTGGACATTTTCACTCAAATCAGAACATTTAATATAAAAAGTAACTCCGCCATTATCTCTATCTCCTTCATTCAAAGTAATATTTACATGATTACTAAAAGGATAATTTCCAAGTTCAAAGGGATTCATATTTGCAAACTCAGAACCACTTTCTCTAGACCATTTACAATTTGCTCTTTCAGCAACATCTAAAGGAGTAGTAGTATTAACATTAATTTTCACAGAACCAACCTCTTCCCAACCATAATTACCTGACATAGGAATTACTAATTCATTTCTTCCTGATGCTTCGGACTGTTCAAACTCTTCAACATAATTTTCATTCATATCATAAACTTCAGTGTTAATATAATCTATAATAGGTGCATCAAAATCAGTTACATCTACTTCAACACAAGCACCATCGCCCGGAACATTATCATAAGGTAAATATTCACAATGATCGAATTCCCCACCTAACACTTGACACCTTTCTTCGCTACAAACCCACTGGCCTTCAGGTCCACCACATTGCCAACAATGATCATTATTTGTATATGCTGCTTCAGGAGTACACTCTCCAACTTGGAAAGCTTCTGATGTTTGATAAATAGTATAAGCAATACCTAATACTTGAATAATTCCAGACAAAGTATTTCCTGCATTACTTGCAATCTCAGGAGTAGCTTGAGAAGAAACTGTATTTGCTGTAGTTTCTATAGCTGCAGTAGCTGGAACAGTAGTAGTAGCACTAGCTATAGTCACTCCGTAACTAGCAGTCAATTCTATAGCTGCAGCATTATATGCTTCAATAGCTGCCTGTCCAGTTAGATCTTTGATTGCATCCTTAAGAGCATTTTCAACGGCCCGTTTAATCAACCACCTTCCAATAGTTTCAGCAGCTAAAATTCCTCCAGTTTCTAAACTTAATCTAGCTAAATCAACTATTCCTTCACCTGCAAGGAACCAACCATGATCAAAATCCCCCTCACTTTGTTCAGCAAGAGCTTGACTTTCTAAAGATCTAGCAATTGCATAAGTCTTAGCTAAATCAACTCTACCATTCTCTTGAACATTTGAAAATACATATTGAGGTACTTCTGCAGCCATACCTGCACCTGCACCTACGACAATTCCAAAAACGCCCCAAAATAAACTATTACCTAACAATCCCCAAATACCTGCACCAATTGAACCCCAAGTAGTAGGGGTGCAAGAAATTCCAAATCCTATTGCGCAAAGGAGAGTATTAGTTAAAATAGTAGCACTTGCGCTACCTATTGCTAATCCTCCTACTATGGCCAAAGCTTCCAAATCTAAATTTTGATGTTCGAATTGACAATCGCCTAAAGCATTACATTCTTGTTCAGTACAAGCATTAGTATAAGGATCTCCACCCTTACCACACTCACCACATTTTTCTTCAGTAGGTAATGGATAAAGAGGATTACAAGAACCAAGCGGTGCCCAAAAATCATGATCATATTCGCACATATTAATATCTGTGGAACCTTCTAAAACAATATCATTACAATTTTCTCCGCCCCACCAAGCATTAGTCCAACCATCATCAGCATGAGAATAATCACCTAGTGAAACAAGTGGGGCACCCAATACTGGAACATAACCAAAAACATCCAACCACTTACCTGGCCCGCCAGAACTTGAACAATCACTAGCAAGGTTTTGAACAAATTTTGCACTCCTACGAGTAAACTCACCTAAATCTTTATCTTCATTATCAATACAAACTTTTTCACCATGATATATATCTTCAATAGCTTCAATTTTACCATTCTGACATTGTAAAATATATTCTTTCAAATATTTACTTCTCTGATCATTAGAATAAGAACCTTTATACAAAGTTAAACAAATACTCTCTCCTTGTTTCAATGAAGAAGGATCACATTCTGGACAATCCTCAACACAAGCAGTACTTATGCAACTTGCATCTTCAGCACCTCCATCTCCATCAGAATCGAAACAGGTATTATCAGGGTAGTTACAATCTTCCACTAAATCATCCCGATTTCCATCACTATCATACCAATAAACTTTATGGGCATCGCCTTCTTCGATATCTCCACAATTTTTATAAGAATGCCCAGAAGGATCATCTAATCTTGCCCGGCAAGAATTAATAGAACTACAAACTGCGTTTGCATGGAAATTACCTTCCAACGAACAAGAACTACTAAAATCAAAAGAACAACTACCCCCTAATTCACAACACCCTATTTCATTAGTAGCACATTGTGAATTACATTGAACATTATTAGTCACTCCGGCAGTAAACTCACCACTACACTCATTAGATTCCTTAACTCCACAAATTCCACCATCATTACAACATCCAAGTGAACAATCAGAAACTCCAGACTTAGGACCTGGATAAGAAACACCACCTTCATCAGAACACTGCCTATTTGGATAATCTGACAAACAAGTTCCCACTGAAGGAACACAAGTCTGTAACGCACAATCCCCACCTAGTGCAGAACAAGTTGTATAATCTATTAATTCACCAGAAGCACAATCATCCAATTCAGTACTGTCTCCATCTACACAATAATTACCAGAATTATCCAGAATACAACATGCTGATGCTGCAGAAACTGGTTCGGCGTTTAAAATAATAGCAAAATTAAGAAAGGCAAAAACCATTAAAAAAGACATAAATATGCTCAATCCTTTTTTAGTTTTATTTAACATGATTTTATCAATACACTAAGTTGTATTGCCTCTGATTCAGTAGGGATATAAATATTATAAAGTTTATTGCACTCATCTATAGTATTAGCATTCGAATTAAGTTGATTACCATAATTATTTTCTCCTGAAACAACTGTCCAACTAAACCAATCAAATGAAACCCCTCCAATGTTACAAAATAAATTATAATTAGGATAAAGATTATAATCTCCAGAATGACAACTAATTATTGCATTAGCACCTCTTATTGCCCTCCCAAGGGGAAGCTCAATAACAGTTAACATATTATCAATCGTAGCAACATAATCACCACGACTAATTTCTAATTGATAAATAATTTCTTGTTTAACTTGATTATCTGTAATTAAAGGAACTCTTAATTCAAGAGGGCTAATTTCAGAGATACTTAAATCAAGCTCATCAAATGTATTAAACACAGATTCTATGCACCCTTCTAATTCCTCATCCAGATCCATATATTTTTTGACTTCATTTCCAAATCCATAAAGAGTTGGAAAATAAGTTCGAGGAATATTTAAATCATATGCATAAGCAACTAAAGATTCTCCCCAATTTAAACTAATAGTTTCAGCAGGAAAGGCCTTTCCTCCTTGCATAGAAACAGCATCTATTGATTTTAATAAACTAACTTCGACACAATTTTCAATTCCTGTACGAATTGGTTCTAACTGAACTCCAACAAATCGTTCAAGTTCTTCTTCACCTAATTCATCTCCTAGAATTGCACCTCTTTGCATAAAAAGAAAACCTACAATAGATAAAACTACAATTCCTAGAATAATAAAAATAGTTACTTGTCCTCTCTTTTGCATGAGTGCCAAATGTTAAAAGAAATTTATAAAGCTTTCGTATATAAAACCATAGAATTACTTGTTTTCCACACGTGGTGCAAGGATAGTAAACAACTGTAATCTATCAGTAACCTTGTACTCAATTTGTAAAGGATAATCCTCTCCAAATTGTAGGTTAACAACATCACTTAACTTACTACCCTTAATTATTTTTTTTAAATACTCAGTTGAGTATTTAGATTTTATCTCCCCTTCTTCTCCAACAGTAATTAAAGTTTCATCTGTCTTACCAAACTCAACTCTAGCATCACTAGTAGTACCACTAGCAAAAACTTGTAATTTATTTTGATCCGCGATAAATCCAATAGAATCAGATATTATATCCATATCTTCTACAGCCTCATTGAATGAAACAGAATTCATTGTAACTTTAACTGGAAATTCCAATTCAGGAACTTTTTGTTCATTATCTTGGATATCAATCAAACCTAGATTGAAATCCCTCACACTCTCTCCCCTTAACTTGACATTCAATCTATTTTTATCATTATCTAACTCAAGAGTTATACTATCGGAAGGTCTAGCCCTACCTAGTACTTGTTTTAAACTTGCTAAACTGATAGAAATTGTTTCTACACCTTCAACATTATATTCAACAAAAGAACTACTTAACAATCTGAAAACTACCATTGCCACATTCGCAGGATCCATTGCAACTATCTCTAACTTATCAGAATCGAACTTAATACTTACATCACTAACTAACTCAGATAGGATATTTATACTGTCCTTCAAAAATCTTGGTTCTGTTAATACAACTTTCATGTTAAACAAATAAGGTAATGTGATTTCTTTTTTAACTATTACTATTCTAAAGAATATAAAAAAAAGAAATTAGTAATCTCTCCATCTATGATTACATTTTGTACATTCAAAAAATCTCGTTTCAGACTCATCACCAGACCTAGTTTGTACTAACCAGTAAAAAGCATATTTATTTCCACATTCGCCACATTTCTCTTCAATCTTCGGCAAAGTATCTACTTTTTTCCCACCTTGAACTTCGATCTCATCTTCTTTTCCAAGTTCAACTTTTTCTTTAATAATCAAAGACTTAGGTTTGCTTCGTGGAACAAAACCGCATTTTGGACAAGTTAATTTATCTTTCTCTCTATCTAATAACATTAAACCGCCACATTTTTGACAAAACATTTCATTCATCATCTTAATAACTCCGTAAATCCAATTTTTATCCACCCTAGTAAAGGAATTCTGAAAATTGATTTTCCGATAACTCTATCTTCGCTAATCTTAGTTTCATTTAAACCAGAATAACTATTTCTATTATTATCTCCTTTCGTTTTCAAATAAACTTCTTCCTCATCTAACCATTTATCAACAACGCGATGAATGATTGGATAATGTGAATTGGATTGAAATACGACTACATCTCCTATTTTTATATCTTCCGATTTAGAACCATATAGTACAATTATGTCTCCTTTGTTAAATCCATTTCTAAAAATATAATCTGAAAAATCTTCTTTATTTATTCCATTACTGATATACCAATTTTTATTTTCTTCCCACCAACTGTCAAAATCAGCACCGTTATGATCCATACTACCAGAAATAACAGCCACCACTGGGTAACTTGTACCTCCCAGTACTAAACCAAGTCCAGGATAAAATACAAATTTAACTAGTATAAATGCAATAACTAATGAAATTATCCATGAGGCTAAACTATCATCATGCCATAAAAAATTCCATACCTCTTTAAGAATTGATTTTTTCCCTACCATAAATTTTCACCAAACTAAACTAATTGTGATTTTAATTGAGTTAAAAGATCCTTATCTACTTTTTGAACTCTTTCAATTGCAGAAATTAAAGCTTTTTTTGGATCTTCTTTACCATCAGTTTCTATAACCATTACAGGATTACTAACTTGAGGATGTGCAATATTATATCCAGAAACCTTGATGTGGGAATCACTCCATAATTCATGCCTTAGTAAGTTAACTAAAGTATGATCTTCACCAATAAGTTCTATTTTTAATAAATTCTTTTCTGATTCTAATATTTTTAGTTCCATTTTAGAAAAATTAAAGAATAAAATCTATTTTAAATCTTTCGTTTTAGTATCCAACACCCAACTTTGACTATATAATTTTCTTTAGTATGAAATTGCATAGTTGATTTCAAAACAAAATCAAACTCGATTACACCTTCAACTTCAAAATTATGATCCTTACTAACAGCAGAAACAAAATTCTTACTTTCAATTTTATGAATAGAATAAATTTTATCAGATAATTCCATTGCTTTCTCCAAGAATACTTTATCTGCATGTTCATTTTGAACACCAAAGGGAGGATTCATTAATACTGTATCAACTTTCAAATTAAAATCAGAAATATCACCCTGAATATATTCGCCCTCAATAGTATAATCCTCACAATTTTGTTTAGTAATTTCTATAGCTTTTTTATCAACATCGATAAAATAAACTTTTTTAGCACCCAATGCTAAAGCTCCAATCCCAAAAATACCATTACCACAACCAAAGTCTGCAACAATTTTTTCTTCAATATCTCCTTGCATATATGCTTGCCAAAGAATATGTGCTGCACTATCTGGATCAGTAGCATACTGCTCTAAATAAGCACTAAATTTTTTTTGTTTTGCTAATTTAGAAAGGAAAATAGCAAGAGTTCTTTTATTCCTCTTCATCGCTCTTCAACATATCTCCAATAGTTAAACTATTATCTTTGAAATCAACATCCTTTGGTTTAGCAGGATTCTTTTGTTCACTAGAAGTAATAAGATCTATATTTAAAAAAACACTAAGTTTTTTTGACAACTTAAAACTAGGCTTTAATTTTTTACTTTCTAATTGATGGATAACTGAAACCCTTTCTGCAATAGCCTTAGCAAGATCTTCTTGTTTCAAACCTTTTTTTTCTCGAGCTTTCTTTATTCGATCATTATAATTATCAACAATTACATCAACACTATCTAATTGAGGTTTAATTGATTCATCAGCCCTTTCAATCTTTTTATCTACAACTGGTTGATTAATTGGTATAACATGTCCAAACTTAGAACACTCCAAACAAACACTCATTGTAGCACCTTCTACAATAGCATCAACCACTTCTCTATTGTATCCACACATTTCACAAGTTGCCATAAAAATAAGAAGTTTAATTAAAATTAAAAAGATTGCGGTACTAAAGAAGAGATTGTATATCTTCCTTTTCACTGAATGAACCAATCATCCGATTTCCATTAACCACTACTGAAGGAATAGAATTTATAGAATACATCTCTTTTAACATATCCAATTCTATAAGATCCAAATCATAATCGAAAGAATAAACTCTAATATCCTCATTAGTTGCATAAACATAATCTAAAACAAATCCTTGTTGTTCGCAAGAAGGGCAACTATCAATATCATTAGAATAAAAATATAAAATAATATCATACTTATTACTACATTGTTCATTAATGTCCCTATAATATATCCAATCGCTCAATTGAAGAAGAGAATAATATTCTTTTAAATGTAACACCCTTGAATCTTGATTTCCAAGTTCCTTTTCGAGCCTATTTATCTTTAATCTTGTTTCTTCAAATTCATTATTAACTAATAAACCAGTTTGAATAAATTTACAGGGATACTCACCCAACATTTTATATTGTAAATCATATCTCAACAATCCCGTTTTTATATCTGATAACTGATCAAAAGAGTCTGCATAAGTTATGTTATTAATTTGCCAACCCAATAGGAAAGAAACACTAAAAATTAAAGTAGTCATTATGAAAGCCATGAAATAATACTTTTTTGTTATTTTTCTCTCAACTACCATTTTTGTTTTCTTCTAAATATAAAATCCAGGAATACTCCTAACCAGATTGTCATAACAAACAACCCGTATACTAATAAGTATATTGGTAAAACAAACCACCCATACTTAAGTATCTTTTCTTTATGTGCCTGATGAGACCAAACTATTAAGATAGTTGCAAAAAACATAGCCATCAATGCAAGAAATAAAATATTATAAGATATATTAAACCAATGAAATTCGAAACTTTTCAAAAGAGAAAAAATATCAAAATCAATTTTAATTAAATTTTCAATCCAATTAACTGATTGTTTAATCAATTTGATTAAACCCATAAAAAATAATATTGCAATCAGAATACCTGTAGCCAAAAAACTAGGAAATTCCATCATTCCAAAATCCCCATATTCTTTATTAAACATTAATTTCCTATATTTTAATGAATTTACCAATCCTCCTTTATACCATCTATTTCTTTGATGATAGAATGCAACAACATTATCAGGCGCAGTAGTATAAGATACAACATTCATAACTTGTACAAGGCGATAATGATGTTTTTGTAACCGTAATGACATCTCCAGATCTTCAGTTAAATTATTTTCTGAGAATCCTCCAATCTTGATTAAGACATCTTTCTTAAACACACTAAATGGGCCAGGAGTTACAGGAACAGAATCCAAAAAAAACATAGCATATTTATAAAAAAATGTAGCCAGATATTCTATCCACTGAAATTTTTCAATAATAGTTTTGGGATTTCTAACTTTGATAACGGGTAACACTGCAGCAACCTCTTTATCTTCGAAATGAGGTAACATTTCAAGCAAAGCATTGCTTTGGATAGTAGAATCAGCATCAAAAATAACAAAATATTCTCCCTTAGCTAATTTTAAGGCGTCATTAATTACGGCACCCTTCCCACGATTAGGTTTACTAACTAAAGTTATATTGAAATCCTTATTTTTCTTCATAAATTTTTCAACAATAGTTTTTGTACTGTCTTTTGAACCATCATCCATAATTAATAATTCAATTTTTTCAGAAGGATAATCTAAATCTACTACTGACTGCATAGTTTTTTCTATTCTTCTTTCTTCATTATAAGCAGGGATAGCAATACTCACTAAAGGAAAAGAAGTTAATTTTTTTAATTTCTTTTTTTCATCTTTAATGAACGCATGATCTAATGCAACGAATAACCAGAAAAGTAGAAAAAAGAGAGAAGTATACAGTACAAATAAATAAAATATATCATGAAATCCTAACATAGTAGAAGGATAGAATAAAAATTAATTATAAATCTTTGCTTTCCTTTAAATCCTCACTAACTTCAGCAATTATCTTTTCTTCATCAGATTCTTTAACCGGAATTTCTTCCCCACTTAATCTAGCCTTAACTTCATCTTCAACAACATCAAAGTAATCATAGAATCTTTGAGATAATTTCAAAAGTTTAGTCCTACCAAATCTTTCAGAAGTTACAAATCCTTCTTCCTTTAGTTTACGAATATGATCATAACTTTTATTTCCACGTGCAGATACCACATCACATTGGATGGCAGGTTGTTTGTATGCTATCATTGCGAGAGTTTTCTGAGTTGGCCTATCAAGCTCAGCATCATCTAATAAATTCTCAGTTAAATGTAAATAATCTTTATGAATATTGAGTTTCCACTTTCCTTTTTCTTCAATAACTTCTAAGGCAGATTTACGAGCAGAATAATCTTCCTTCAGTTCAGACAGTAATGTTTTCAAATATCCAATACTACCAATACTACTTAATTTAGCTATTTCTTCAATACCTAGGAATCTTCCAGTAGTAAATAACACTGCCTCAATTTTATTTTTTTCAGACATAACAAACTAAAAAGATAATTAGAATTTAAATAATTTACTAAATTGCATATCTTAGGAAAGCCGCAACCATACCAATTTCTTTTAACTGAACTCCCTCATTAGTATCAACAGAAACAATTTTTATTTCTGCACCAGTTTTTACACAGAGTTCTTCAATCTCTTCAAACAATTTTTCAGGAGTTTTTTCAGAAACAATAACTTTGTCTACTGCAGCAAGTTCAAATGCATGTTTGACTGCTTCTTCACCATAAACAACTTTTTTAGAACTTTTTCCTAGTTCAGAAAAAAATTCTTCAAGTAATTTTTTTTCTTCAATAATTTCTTCTTTAGCTAAAGTATCGGCACTTTTTTCAACTAACTCATTAAGTCCGAATTCTCCTGTATAACTAAGATCTTGAATACTTTTTATTCTACTTTTTATTCTGGTATCCATATAACTCCCTTCAATAAAATATTCCTTGGTTGGGCCAGGACCTCCCACTAACAAAGCTTTCATATCTTTCATATCAAGAAATTCTTTATTTACTGCGTCACCAATTCTTTTAAAGAATTCATGCATTGCTTCATCCCTTAATCTTGCATATCTTTGCTGACTCTGTCCCCCCTTAGTTGTTTTACCAGGGACATTAGAAGTAAATTTAGCTACTTCCACAATTGCCGTACCTTTCAATAGTCCAAGATTTCCTTCTCTTCTGTCAACCACAATAAGGCCATAAACTTCCCGATATTCCATCATTTCCTTTAAGGCATCAGTAACAAATTTTTGATCACAACGATATAATCTCATATTTAATGGTTGAGGAGGTTCAATAGTAAAAACTTCTATATCTATTTTACTTTCATTTGTAGAAGTATTACCTGCAAAAATGGCCAAACCATTTTCAGGAGTTTTTTTGTAGAGTTTTAATTGCCTAATTACTTTTTCAAGACTGTCTATCACATTTTTTTTTGTTCTTGCATCCTTAATATTAGTAGCAGTATGTTGTTCTTGTGCAAGATGATCAATTATTTTAAAAATATTATAACCTGAAGGAACATAAACAGTAACTAACTCAGTATGCCTTCCTCTAATTTTATCAAGTTTTTTTACAAATTTATTCAATTCAAGTTTTTGTTTTGTATCCATTTTAAAATATTGTTTTTGTTTTTTTACCGATAGAAACATTATTAGCAGAAGTTACTGCCTTAAGATCATCTAAACTATCTCTTAACAAAATTTCATCTTCTTCTAATATCTCTAAATCTACTTCCACTTTTAAAGACTTGTTATTTTGTGATTTTGCTTGCCTAACTTCTTCCAAAATAGAAATGAATTTATCCCATACTTTTTCAGAAAGTTCATCTTCAAGTTTTTTATCATATTTTGGCCACTCCGAAAGATGTATACTATCAACTTTTTCAATTCCGGAGTAATAAACACTATATATTTCTTCTGTGATAAATGGCATAATTGGTGCGAACATCTTTAAAATGCCATTCAATAAATAAGACAAAGTATATTGTGCACTTAATCTTGCTCCCATACCTCTCTCAGAAGGATTATACAATCTATCTTTAGAAACTTCTAAATAATTATCACAAAATTGTGTCCAGAAAAATCCTTCAGTTAAAAATTTAGATTTTGAATATTCATAACTATCAAAAGCCTCTCCAGATTCTTTGATTACTTTATTAAATTTTGAAATGATTCCCTTATCTAAATCAGTTAATTTGATTTTTTTAGTTGAATCAAAATCCTTAAGATGCATTAATGCAAATTTACTAGCATTCCATAATTTGGTTATAGTTTTTTTAGCAGATCTTAATTCTTCTTCATTAAATAAAATATCTTTACCTAATCCTGCAGAAGCAGACCAGAATCTTAAAACATCTGCACCATTTTCTTTCAAAACTTTTTTGGGATCAACAACATTCCCAACAGACTTACTCATCTTTCTTCCATTTTTACTCAATACATGTCCAGAAATTGCAATATCTTTCCAAGGAAGTTTACCATTATTGTAAATCCCCTTAACTATAGTATAAAATGCCCATGTCCTAATTATATCATGTGCTTGTGGACGCAAGGACATAGGATACATTTTTTCAAAATCAACATTTTCATAAGTACCTTCTTTATCTTTAACCCAATCTAAAATTATTTGTGGACTGCTTGATGAAGTTGCCCAGGTATCCATAACATCTTGTTCAGGAATAACTTTTGAAGATCCGCATGAACATTTAGTTAATGGTTTATCTTTTAATGGATTAACAGGTAACTGTTTTTCCAAGGCCATGATTGGTTTCCCGCAATCTTCACAATACCAAACTGGAAATGAAACTCCAAAATGTCTTTGCCTAGAAATACTCCAATCCCACTGAAGATCTTCAACCCACCTTAGATATCTTTGTTTCATGAATCCTGGATACCAATTAATTTTATCTGCAGACTTAAGCAATTTCTTCTTATTCTTTAATACTTCAATGAACCATTGTTTTGATTCTAGAAATTCTACTTCAGTTCCACATTTATCATGAACATTCACAGAATGTTTAATTGACTTTTTATTTAATAATAAACTTTCAGAATCTAAATCATCTAATATTTGTTTTCTTGCAGCTTTTATTTTTAATCCCTCATAATTTCCTGCTAATGCATTCAAAGTACCATACTTGGTGAATACAATTCGCGGATCCACTTTACGTTTTGTAATTGCTTCAACATCATATTTATCACCATAACTACAAACCATAAGAACTCCACTTCCCTTTTCTGGATCTGCAGATTCATCTGCAAAAATAGGAACTTCGTGATTGAATAAAGGAACCTTTGCTTTTTTTCCAACTATTTTTTTGTATCTCTTATCAGTAGGATGAACATAAATACATACACATGCAGCCAAAAGTTCAGGACGAGTAGTTGCAATAACTAGATCTTCATCTTCAACTTTAAATAAAACATCATTAAAAGTTGAATCAAGTTCCTTATCTTCTAATTCTGCTTGAGCGATTGCAGTCTGACAACTAACACACCACATAGTTGGTGCAGATTTTTGATATGCTAATTTTTTTTCAAATAAATCTAAAAAAGATTTTTGTGAAGTTTTAATAGAATGATCATCAAGAGTTGAATAAGTAGTTTCAAAATCACAACTCATTCCAATATCTCTCCAATCTTTAACAAAAGAAGGTTTGATCTCTTTAATTGTTTCTTGACAAAGATCAATAAACTCGCCACGACCCATAGTCTTGGATCTAACTTTTTTTAATTTTTCAACTAATCTTTCAGTAGGTAATCCATTATCATCAGTACCAAAAGGAAAGAAAACATTGTTTTGTTTCATTCTTTGATATCTAACAAAAAAATCTTGTTGAGAATATGATGCCGCATGACCAATATGCATACTGCCGGAAACAGTCGGAGGAGGAGTATCAACAGAAAAAATAGGTTTCTTTGATTTTTTATCAAACTTATAAGTCCCTTTCGTTTTCCAAGTTTCCTTCCATTTATTTTCAATTAATTCAAAATCATACTTTTTAGCAAGTTCCATAACTAGTATCACCTAAAAGATTATTTTTAAACCTTTCTTTAATAAAATTGCATTGATTTATTATCACGAGTGGCAGCATAAGTTATAGGGTTAACAGACATACCATCTCTAGCAGCAATTGTTTGAACCTTGGTTTGCATTTGTATCTGCCTAGCTTGATAAATAGGATCCTGTTCAAGCATTTTTTGATCAAAATGAGTTATTATTGCTAGCTTGGGTCTAACTTGTCTAAGCAACTTAATAGTATCATCAGAAGAAAGATGATGAGGATCATGGTGCCCAAAAGGTTTCAAATTATTAATAATTAAAACTTCACACCCTTTCAGTTCATCTGCTAATTCAGGAAAATAACCTGTGTCAGAAGTATAACCTATTGCAAATTTATCATTTATAAATTTGAAACCTATATTTGTTTTATCATTATGTTTCGTCTTTAATGCAACGACACTAATATTATTATTAAATTTTACTTTGTTCCCTGGTTCCAAAGCTAAATATTTTTCAATTTGTTTTTTATGATCTCTAGTAAGATAGGGTTTTTTGTTCTCTTCACCATAAATAACTGATTTTGATCCTAAAAAAATACCTGATTTATCAAGTCCTGAGTGAGTCATAGATTCAATCATTATATTTACATCATTACAATGATCTAAAGCAGAATGACTTGCAAGCAGTACATTAGTTTCCCTAGGATTTACTCCATATTCTTTCGCCCTAACTAATGCACCCGGACCAGGATCTAAATGAAATTGTATACCACTAATTCGCAAAACAATTCCACCAGAGGCTCTCAATTGTTTACCTACTGAGAACATTCCACCCCCTGTTCCAAGAAACAAAATTTCATTTAAAGACATGTCTAATAAAAAGAAGTAAATTAACACTTTTAAAGATATATGAGATAAATTTAAATTAATAATAGTTAGTTCGAAACCTTTAAATAACAAGTTAAGATTACAAATAACTAATGGGGCGGTAGCTCAGCCTGGGAGAGCACTAGACTGAAGATCTAGGTGTCGGGGGTTCAAATCCCTCTCGCCCCATATTAATTATAAAATGAGCCTAGAAACAATTGTAAAAAATGGGAAAAAATTCTTAATAGGCTCAATTATGACTGCACAGCTTCTAAATTATAGTGCTTGTTCAGGTCCAACTACGCCAGACAACATCACTGCCCCTCCAGATTATATCGAATTACAAGAAGGGGCAACAAATCAAAACGGTGAAATAAATTTTGAAACTGGTGAAACTATATCAATAGTAGATAACAGAACTAACTGTCCCTTAGAAAACATAATTGTACAATACCACATGGATGAAGGAGGAGAGTATAAAGTAATCTCTATTACTGATTCAACTGAAACATATTTACCTGCAATCAGATATTTTAATGATTTTGAGGAAACTTCTATCCGATTACAAAAACTATCTGAACAAGAACACACAATAAGAGAACTATCTGAAGAAGAAAGTGGAATTTGTATTAAATTTTTAGAAGATAAACTTTTATCAAACCCAGAGAGAGATTATTGTCAAGACTATCTTGGAACATATGAGGGGGACGATGTTTATACCGCAATAGATTTATCATTAGAAGTAATGGGGTGTGCGCTAGGATATTTTTTCCCTACTTATGGAGGATTAATAGAGCTAGTTGTTAGAAGTGCGACAGAAGTGGGTGCAATTATGGAGGGCTACGAAAGTTTTGAAAACATGATAACTACAGAGAATTGGGATTTAAATATAGATCATTTAGACTCTTTTTATGGTATTCCTATGATGTTATTACATTGCAGCAATCAACCTTCTATGAATTTAGAAACTCCAGTTATGGACCAAAATGGGAACTTGATAGTACAAATAAATATTTCTGACAAAGAATACTATGAAGGTAATTCATTTAATGATATGACCATACCTTGTGCAAATATATGGGGACATATTGAAGGTAGCATATTTGATCAACATAATTATTTTGGAACCGTTCTGGTAGGAACAGTTAATGCTGGATATCCAGATGGTTTTGACTTAAGTTATAATGTTGAAGGATGTATTAATGTTACTCCTGGAAATGCAGAGGGCGAGTTTAATGGCCAATTAAATTTAGAACATAATGAATATTATAATCAAGATGAGTTATATTTTATGTGGGGGCTTATCATTGATGATGTTGGAAACGTAAATACAACTCAAAAAACATATTTCACAACGGAGTAAAAATGGGAAAATATAAACAACATGACAAAGGACTAGACGAAATATTAAAGAGAGAGATATTCAAGGAAATAGAACAGATTCAAACTATTGCAAAAGAAACACAATTTTATAGGGGAAAAAATTTAGTTGCAGAGCCTGATGGATTAATAATGAGTCAGGGAACACTATACATTGTTGAATATAAATGCCATGATTCAAATAGGGATAAGGCAGTCCGTCAATTAGAGGTAGCAGATAATTACATAAAAAATGATTTAGGAATATATATTCCGACAAAACTATTATATTGTCATGATAATACTTGTATAGAAGAAATAAAATAAGCAAAATTTATAAACAATATATTCTAAATTAAAAACAGGTGATAATTAATGAAAACTCATTCTGACAAAAAAGGTGCAATAGAATTATCCATGACTACTATAATTGTTGTTGTTATTGGAATCACCATGTTAACATTAGGTTTAGCATGGATCAAAGACACGTTCAGTAATATAGATGAATTGGGCCAAGGTGCATTTGATTCAGCAGATGCATTACTCCAAGATACTATGGCAAGCAATAAACCATTTCATATTTCGGGTATCTCTTTTGATGCAACGCCAGGGGGAGATGGGGATATAATAGGCATCGGGATAAGGAACAATATAGGGGGCACAACAGTTCAACTAACAGTAGAGGATGTGGGTGCAGAAATCTGTGATTCTTCTTGGATTTTGGTTCCAGAAGCAGCAATACCTGCAACCGAAGGTGAATTAACTGCATTACCAATTAAAATTAAAATTCCAAAGACTATTATAACTGGATCAACTTGCTTTTATTTAATAACTGCAAAAGATGAAAATGAAAATCTTTATGGATCAGATACGATAATTGTGAACATAGTATAAACTTGAAAAAAGTTTATATAGTTCCTTTTTCTTTTTCTTTTTATGAAATTATTTAACACAATAACTGGTAAGAAAGAAACGTTTAAATCAATTAAAAAAAATCAAGTTAATATGTATGTCTGTGGGCCAACAATCTATGACTATGGTCATTTAGGCCACGGAAGATCTGCAGTAAATTTTGACATAATTAGAAGATATTTTCTATACAAGAATTATAAAGTAAACTTTGTATTTAATTATACAGATATTGAAGATAAGATAATTGGAAGAGCTAAAAAAGAAAAAATAACAGAAAAAGAATTGACAGAGAAATTTTCTAAAATTTACAATGAAGATTATGCAGCACTAAATATTCTAAAACCTACTGAAAATCCGAAACCAACTGAACACATAAAAGAAATTATCGAAACAATAAAAAAATTAGAAAAAAAGGGTTTTACTTATGAATTAGAAGATGGAATTTATTACAACATTTCCAAATTTAAAGGATATGGAAAATTATCCCATCAAAAAATTGAAAACTTACAGGCAGGAAAAAGAATAAAAAAAGACGAAAATAAAATCAATCATCAAGATTTTGTTCTTTGGAAGTTATCTAAAAAGAGTGAGCCTTCATGGGAAAGTCCATGGGGTAAGGGTAGACCCGGATGGCATATTGAATGTTCTGCAATGTCTTCAAAATACTTGGGAAAAACATTTGACATCCATGGGGGTGGAAGAGATTTAATATTCCCTCATCATGAAAATGAGATTGCACAGTCAGAAGCAGTGAATGATAAACCCTTTGCAAATTACTGGATGCACAACGGATTTATACAATTAAATAAAGAAAAAATGTCTAAATCAACAGGAAATTTTTTCACATTAAGAGAAATTTTCAAAGATTATGATCCGTTAGTTATACGATATATGATTCTTGCAGCACATTACCGGGCGCCAATAGATTTTTCAAAGAAAAATTTAGAACAAGCAAAAAATGCACTGGAAAGAATACAAACATTTGTGGACACTGCGAAAAATTCAAAAAATAAAATCAAAACAAAACTAATTACAAAAACTAAAAAAGAATTTATAACTGCCATGGATAATGATTTTGATACTCCGAATGCACTAGCAGTAATTTTTGAATTTATTAGAGAAATAAACAAAGAAGGAAATGGAAAAGAAGCTTATGATTTACTAAAAGACTTTGACAAAATATTAGGAATCCTAAATGAAACAGAAATAAACATAACTGAAGAAGAAGAAGAATTAATCAAAAAAAGAGAAAATGCTAGAAAAAATAAAGACTGGGATTTAGCAGACAAACTACGGGATAAACTGAAAGAAAGGGGAATTCTAATAAAGGATGCAAAAGAAGGAATAATTATTAAAAAAATAAGTTAATAGAAAACTTTTTAAACAAAAGCAAAGCCTTTCAGAAAGATAAATAATTAAAAATGGCAATTGATAACGCACCAATAGACAAACTAATTGAAAAAACAGCTAGTGAGCTGAAAAAGATCGAAGGTATTGAAGCTCCAGAATGGGCAAAATTCGTAAAAACAGGAGCTCATAAAGAAAGACGACCAGTAGACAGAGATTGGTGGTACACTAGATCTGCAGCAATACTTAGGAAAGTATACAAATTAGGTCCAATTGGAACTTCAAAATTAAGAGTTAAATTTGGTGGAAATAAATCAAGAGGCCATAAACCATCAAAATTCTATAAAGGATCAGGAAACATAATCAGGACAATCTTGCAACAATTAGAAACAGCAGGGTTCGTTAAACAAACAAAGAAAGAAGCACACCATGGAAGAGTATTATCTCCAAAAGGTCAATCATTCTTAAATAGTATTTCAAAAGAATTATCAAAGAAGGAATAAAATGGCAAGATACATAAATCCAGCAAAAAAACAAAGATTAGCTAAGAAAGGCAACCAAAGAAAATGGGCACCATTCTGGATAGTACCTAAAATAGCTGGAACAGGGAAAAAAATACATCCTTCTGTATTCACAAAAATAAAAAGAAATTGGAGAAAAACTAATATAAAACCTTAAAATGGCAGATAGATTAGAAAGACTTTATGTAATACCTTTAAGAAGAGGATTCCTAAAGGCAGCTAAACATAAAAGATCATCCAAATCAATCAGATTAATAAAAGAATTTCTAAAGAAACACATGAAAACTGAAAACATTCTAATAGGGAAATATTTGAATGAAGCTGTTTGGAAAAACGGACCTAAAAATCCACCTTCAAAAGTAAATATCAAAGTTATTAAAGAAAATGATATTGCCTCTGCAGAGATAATCGGTGCACCTGAAGAAGCACCAAAAGAAGAGACTAAGAAGAAAAGCAAGGCAAAAAAAACTGTTGAAGATAAAGAAGTTAAAACAGAAAAGAAAGAAGTTAAAACTAAAACAGAAAAGAAAGAAGTTAAAACAGAAAAAGTTCCAACTGCTGCTGAATTAAAAGAAAAGAAAGAATGAATCTTCTTCCATTTGAAAACTTAAACAGAAAAATTCTAACAAAACAAGATACTACTTCTAATCCTGATTATGGAAAATTTCCACATGATAGATCAATAGAAGAATTAATCCATTATGGCGTAATAAATCTGAACAAACCAGAAGGACCAACTTCTCATCAAATAACAGATTACGTTAAAAAAATATTAAAAATAAAAAAAGCAGGACATTCTGGAACATTAGATCCGAAGGTTACAGGTTGCTTACCTATTGCATTTGAAGATGCAACAAAAATAGTTCAAACATTATTAACTGCAGGAAAAGAATACATTTGTTTAATGCACATACATGAAAAAAGAAATAAGAATGAGATTGTTAAAGTAATAAATGAATTTGTTGGCACAATTACTCAATTACCTCCAATTAGATCTGCAGTAAAACGAAGAAATAGAGAAAGAACAATCTATTATATTGACATTCTAGATATTGAAGGACAGAATGTTTTATTTAAAGTTGGATGCCAGGCAGGAACATATATTAGAAAATTATGTCATGATATGGGATTAAAATTAAACACCCATGCACATATGGCACAATTAATAAGAACAAAGGCAGGCCCTTTCAAAGATAAAAACTGGCACACTATGCAAGAATTAACAGACGCATATGAATTTTACAAAGAAGGTAATGAAGAAGAACTTAAGAAAATAATATTACCAATAGAAACTGCTACAGAACACTTAGCAAAGATATGGATAACTGATTCAACGGTGGATCCAATTTGTCATGGTGCAGAATTACATGTACCAGGCATAGCAAAACTACATGAAGATATAAAGAGAAACGAAACCGTTGCGATTATGACTTTAAAAAACGAATTAATTGCATTAGGAATTTCGAAATTAAATTCAAAAGAAATATTAACAAAAAAACAAGGTTCAGCAGTATCTACAAAAAAAGTATTCATGAAAAGAGATACTTATCCTAAATATGAAAAAGATGGAAACAATTCACATAACTAGAGAATCAGGAATTCCTTTAATGGGTGCAATTCAATTCGGTATAATTGATAGAGGAACTAATTTATTACAAATTAGAGGAACTACTTCATGCAATCTTAATTGTCCATTTTGTTCAACAGATGGAGGACCTTTCTCAAAAAATCATAAAACTATTTACACAGTAGATAAAGATTATTTATTAGAATGGGTAGAAGAGGTTGTAAAATTTAAGGGAAGCGAAGGAATAGAAGCAAATTTAGATTCAGTAGGAGAACCATTTGCATACAAAGATTTTATACCCTTAGCAAAAGATATCGCAAAAATAAAAGGAATATATAAAATTTCAATGCAATCTAATGGGACATTAATAAAAAAAGAAATGTTAGATGAACTAGATCAGATAGGAATCCCCATAAGAATAAACTTATCATTACATGCTACAAATAATGAAGAGGGGAAAGTTTTAGCGGGAGTAGATTGGTACAAATCTACAGAAATAATTGAAATTGCAAGACATATAGCATCAAAGAAAAATTTAGAATTATTATTGGCCCCGGTATGGTTACCCTCATTTAATGATGAGGGGATAAAGGATATTATTGAATTATCAAAAGAATTGAATTGTTTATTAGGTATCCAAAAATATGAAATATATAAACATTCAAGAAAATTCAAAAAAGCAAAAAACATAACGTTTTGGAAATTCTACAGGCAGTTAGAAATTTGGGAAAAAGAACATAATACTAGCTTAAAATTAGATGCAAATGTTTTCAAATTCGAAAAGAAAGCAAGATTTCCAAAGACAATGGATGTAAATCAAAAAGTATATGCGAAAATCATTGCACCAGGATGGAACAAAGACCAAATGATAGGTATTGCAAATAATAGATGCATAACAATAAACAAATGTACTGCAGAAATTGGCGGAGAAGTAAAAATAAAAATAGTTCAAAATAAAAACAATATATATCTGGGCGAACTAACAAAAAAACATTAATTCTTTAACAAAGTACAACTTTTTTGTAGTAATAAACACTTATATAACTAAAAATCGAAATAAGTTCATATAATTATGGAGGTTATTTATTATGGCTAAGAAAAAAAAATTTGCATGGGACAAATGGGCATTTACACTTAGTTGGGTTTTAGCAATCTTACTATCAGTATTAGCAACATTTGGAATTCAACCTATTGGAAAAATCCCAGTATTTCTCTTAGTTGTGTTTGGTCTATTAGTAGGATGGTTATACAAGGCTAAAGATGTTATGCCATTTTTATGGACAACATTATTGTTTATCTTACTATTACAATTCGCACCACTTATTGACAACGGATATTATGTTGGAGCAATAGTTGGAACATTTTTCGAATTGTTTAAAGTATTCCTAGGCACAGCAGGATTAGTAGTTGCATTTAAAAAAATATATACAATGTTAAACTAAACAAATCTATTTCTTTTTTTCTTTTTTTTATTTCTTAAAAAAAAGCTTTAAATACTATAAAAAAAATTACAAAACATGGCAGAAGAACAAATTATAAATCAGAGAAAGCAAAAATTAAGAAATTTGGAAGAAGCAGGTATAAATCCTTATCCATACAGTTTTGATAAAAAACATAATGCCGCTGAATTACAAAAAGAGTTTTCAAAATTAAAAAAGGAAGAAAAAACAAAAAAAACTGTCACAATTGCTGGAAGAGTAATGATAGCAAGAGTATTAGGAAAAATTTCATTCTTTGAAATACAAGATCAAACAGGAAGAATACAATTGTATGCTTCAAAAGAAACATTAAAAGATTATAATAAATTAAAAAAAATTGATTCAGGAGATTTTATTGGCATAAAAGGAACTATCTTCAAAACCAGAACAGGGGAGATCACAATCAATATTAAAGAATTTGAATTATTATCAAAAAGTATAATTCCACTACCCTCAAAATGGCATGGATTAAAAGATGATGAAATAAGATATAGACAAAGATATCTAGATCTTATTGCCAATCCAGAAATAAAAGAAACATTCGTAAAGAGAGCAAAAATAATAAAATCAATTAGGGAGTTTTTAGATGAAAGAGGCTTTATGGAAGTCGAAATTCCAACAATGCAACCCATATATGGGGGAGCAAATGCAAAACCATTCAAAACGCACATAAATGCATTCGATATGGATTTATTTCTTAGTATCTCTCCAGAATTGCACCTTAAAAGATTATTAGTAGGGGGATTTGAAAAAGTATATTCTCTTGCAAAGTCTTTTAGAAACGAAGGAGTAGATAGAACTCACAATCCAGAATTTACAATGATGGAATGTTATTGGGCATATGCAGATTATACAGATATGGAAAAACTTACTGAAGAATTATATGAGTATGTTGCAAAGAAAGTATTAGGAACAACCAAAATAGAATATCAAGGAACAAAAATTGATCTTAAAGCACCCTGGAAAAAGATAAGCATGATTGATGCATTAAAAAAATATGGGAAAATAGATGCAAACAAATTAACAGACAAACAATTACAAACAGAATTAAAAAAGAACAATTTAACTCTAAAACCATTCAACAGAGGTTTGGCAATAAATGAATTGTTTGAAGAATTGGTAGAAGACAAATTAATTCAACCAACATTCATTAAAGACCATCCAAAAGAAACAACGCCCTTATGTAAAATTCATAGAAAAAATCCTGAATTAATAGAAAGATTTGAACCTTTCATAAATGGGTGGGAAATTGGAAACGCATATTCGGAACTTAATAATCCAATAAAACAAAGGGAATTATTAATGGAACAAGAAGATCTGGGTAGGGGTGGAGATGAAGAATATCATCCACTAGATGAAGATTTTATAAGAGCTATTGAAACTGGAATGCCTCCTGCAGGAGGACTTGGATTAGGAATAGATAGATTAGTAATGTTATTAACAAACTCAAAATCAATAAGGGATGTTATCTTATTTCCTACTATGAGGCCTGAGAACGAATAATAAAGCTTATAAATCTAATAATACTAGAAATAATGGTTAGACAAAGAATCGTCACAACCAAAATGAGGAAAAAAATAAAATGTTAGTTGTTAAATCAAAAATAAAAGAATATGCTGGCGACTTAAATGTAGCTGGCGATTTTGCAGACGCACTAAGTAAAGAATTAGAAGCAATGATTGCAAAAGCTTCCGAAAGATGTAAAGCAAACGGTAGAAAAACTTTACAAGCAAGAGATTTATAATCTCTGCTTTTTTATTTTTATTCTAATCATCCTTTTTGACAAACCCCTACAAGAAATTTATAAATAAAATTATTTATCTATCATTATGAAAAGTAAGGGAACTAGAGCAGAAAGAGAATTATTACATCTATTTTGGGAAAATGATTGGGCAGCAATGCGTGCTGCAGGATCAGGATCAACTTCAAGACCTTCTCCAGATTTATTAGCAAGTAAAAATAACAAAACATACGCAATTGAATGTAAATCTATAAAAAGTGAAAGACACCACTTTAAGAAAGAAGAGTTAGAGCAATTAAAACTATTTTCGAATCTATTCGGAGCAACAGCAATAATTGGGATAAGGTTTGATAATTTGGGCTGGCACTTTCTAAAGGCAGAAGAATTAATACCTAACAAAAACGGAAACTATTCAGTCTCTTTGAAATTAGCCCAAGAAGAGGGAATAAAATTTCAAGAATTGATAGACAAATACAAACAAGTAAGATTATAATTCTTTTTTTAATATTCATAACAACTATTTCTTCTGTTACAGCAATAATACAAATAACAGAGATTATGTATAATCCAGGAGGAGATGATAATAATTTTGAATATATAGAAATATATAGTGATGAATTTGAAAGCATTACGAATTTTACAGTTTCAGATCTTTATTCGAAAGATACCTTAATACAAATAAAATCAAGTAATAATAATTATCATTTAATTGTAGAAGAAGTATTCAATCATTCAAATATAAATGCCTCAATTTATTCAGTTGGTGCAACAATAGGAAATCAACTAAATAATGACGAAGACATAATAGTCATAGAAAATAATGAATC
>JABICB010000004.1 GCA_018652475.1 archaeon | reverse complement strand
TTCTTCTTCAGCTGCAGGTTCTTCTGCTTCTTCAGTAGTTTCTTCTACAGGAGCTTCTTCAGTTGTTTCTTCTTCAGCTACAGGTTCTTCTGTGTTCATAACTTGAGAAACTTCTTCAGTTGTTTCTTCCATATTGTTTTCTTGATAATTCTCTTCCATTATAATTCCTCCTTTCGGATAGTCAATCTTTTTTAATAAGCTTTATAAACATTATTATTCCGAAAAATATGTTATTAATAAGAGATAATAATCTATTTTGAAAAAAAAGTTGTGATATTTGATAAAATGGTAAAAGCGATAATCATGGCTGGTGGAAAGATAAGAAGGTCTCTCAAAGATATCTTATTAAAAAGAGAAATTTATTCTGTATATAATGAAGATCATTTGGCAAGTAAGGGATACAAACCCTTGAAAATGGTACGGAATAAACGTAATGCTAAAAGGTATCCTTTAATCCATTATGTTATCTCTGCAGCCTGTGGGTCTCCCTCAATAGATAATATAACTATTGTTGGTGAAAAAAATAGACTTGACAAATTTATAGAAACTCAAGATTATCAAACTGAAATTAATATAGTTCAACAAAAAGGTAGTTTGCTTGAAAATGCAATTCATGCTTATGATTCTATTAATACAAAAGAACATGCATTATTTCTTGCATCAGATTTGCCAAGATTAACTTCATTTTCTATTGAAGATTTTTTAAATAGGTGTGATGATAAGAGCGACGTATATTTTCCAATTGTAGGATGGGAAAATACGCTGATAGAAAATAGACGTCCACCTATGAAATTAATTGATGATAAAAGTGTTAGTTTGGTTGGAAAAACTGTTGATCAAGATAATAGAAGGGGATTTAGGGTAGGTAATATGATTTATGCCAATCCAAATGAAATAAACAATCAGTATATTGTTGATATAGCTTATAATACTAGAAAATTATTACTTCCTCAAAATTTAATTACATTATGGAAACATGTTGGAAAGAAGTTTAGAAACAAATATTTTAATAAAAACTTATCAGTTTTGGATGTCGAAAATAAACTTTCCGAAATTCTTGGAACAAATTTTAAACTTATTGAAGTTTATTCTTCAGATATTGAAGAAGATATTGACTCTGAAGAAGATTTGAAAAATTATGAAAAAGAAATTTAATCTTTCTTTATTTTAGCAACAAAGAAACCATCAGTATTATTATCTTGTGGCCAAATTCGTAAACATTTCTTTACTTCACTCGTAAATTTTTTTCCTTCAAATTCTTCAACAGGTTTTGAAGATTTAATATCAATATTTATCTTTTGGAGTTTTGCATTATCGAAAGTATCTAATAAATAATCCACAGTCATCTCATTTTCTTCTGGTTCTAAGGTGCAAGTTGAGAAAGTTAAAGTTCCCCCACTTTTTAAATTTTCAAAAGCTGATTTTATTAATTGTCTTTGAGTTCCAGCTATACGCCTGATTGCATTAGGATTCCAAGTCTCTAAAGTATAAGGTGATTTTCTTAATGTTCCGGTTCCAGAACAAGGTGCATCTAGAAGAACCTTATCAAAACTAAACCCTTTGAAAAATCTTCCTTCTTGTAATGTTGTTGCAGTGTTTGCTACTCCGCACCGTTGTAAATTTGAAGATAATGATTTTAACCTATCATATTTGTAATCGTTTGCTATCAGTAGTCCTTCATTTTTCATCATTGCTGCCATTTGAGTTGTTTTTGAACCTGGTGCTGCAGCCATATCTAATACGAAATCTCCTGGTTTTGGTTTTAATATGGTTGGAGGGATCATTGAAGAAGCTTCTTGTATGTAAATATATCCTAACATATATTCTCTTAAATTTCCTACGGCAATCCTTTTTGTATCTTTAATAAAAAAACCTTCTTTACACCAAGGTACTGGTTCTACTTCGAAATATTTTTCTAATCTTTTTTTTGTATTTGATACTGTTGATTTTAATGTGTTAACTCGGAATGACTTTCTTATTCTTTTCTCACTATATTCTTTAAATGCATCAAAGTCTGTAAGTTCCGAATATCTATCAATAAATTTTTGTTTAAATTTCAACATGATTATAACAAGAACTGTTGTTTTTTATATCTTTTTCTATTGAAATCTTTAAATATGGGATTGAATTCTCTTTATTTATGGAAATGAATTTCAAAAGAGGTTATATTGTATATAAGAATGATAAATCTAATTTTGTTATTGCTGCCCCGCATTCTGGCCCCGCATTGGAAAATGCAACTTCAAGAGATGATAACTCTGAAACTGTAAGTACTAACTGTTGGAAAAAATTTGGAGGTAAAATGATAATCTCTAACATGCCCAGGAATAGAGTATTAGGTGTTGACTTTAACAGAGATATACCTACTTTGACTGAATCTACTCGGGCGCATGGATATTTTGTAAAAAATATAGAACTTGATAAAATTCATGAATATAGAAAAAGATTTGCATGGGTTGCAAAAGATGAGGGGGAGCATTTTGAAAAACTTAGTATTTATCAAAACTTCTGGTCAGATGTTAGTTCAGGTAATCCTATTCTATTTATTCACCGGGCATTTCCACGGATGAAATTTGTTCCGAGTATAATCGATATAATTAGTTTTGAAGGAAAGGGAGTTAAACTTGATAAACTAAATAAAGTTGTAAAAGATTTGAATAAAGAATATGCACCTTTCTTAAAAAAAATTGAAACAGATTATAAAAAAATGATTCTATTTGAAGAAAAAAGACTTATATTTAATACAATAAAAGTTTTCAAAACATTTGATTTGAACAAAATAAAAGGTGAAACTAAATCTGGAATTCTTAAAGATATTGAAAAGATAAAAGAATATGCTGATGATAATTTTATTAGACAATTATCAAATAATTTTAATGCTAAAACATTTTTAGAGGCAGTAGATAATGCACTGAAAAATGCACCTGCCCCTAGGATAACTGTAGAACATGCATTTAATGGATCTTTGGCGTTTGGTCCTCAAAGAAAATTATTCCCTACAAATAAAACAATTATAGAAGTTGAACCTAGTAGGCTTATGAATTTTTGGTATCCCGAAGTTGTTGCTGAAATTCTTGAAAAATTATTAAAAAGAGTACATTGAATGCGGGGACTGGGGATCGAACCCAGGTCACAACGTTGGCAACGTCGTATTCTAACCACTAAACTATCCTCGCAATTACAGATTATGGTGATACAATAATTTAAATAAGTTTTGATTCTATTTTCAGTATGAATTACTATGATCAGATAGCAGAAGGATATGAGGAACTTCATAGAGAAGAACAATTAAAAAAAGTAAAACTTGTGATTGATCTAATCAATATTGGTGATGAAACTGTTCTTGATGTTGGCTGTGGAACTGCCCTATATGGCGACCTATTTTCTGATTATACTGGAGTAGATAATAGTAAAGGAATGCTTGAAAAATCTAAATATAATGTTCAATATGGAGATGCAGAGGAGATTCCATTCTTAGATGATAGTTTTGATTGTGTTATTAGTATTACAGCATTACAAAATGTTAAAAATATTCAAAAAGCAATCTCAGAGATAAAGCGAGTTTCTAAGAATAAGATTGCAATAAGTGTTTTGAAAAAATCTTCTAAGATATCTAAATTTAAAGAATTATTATCTGATTTTGAACAATTTGAAGAAGATAAAGATATTATTTTTTATAAATTAATCAAACATTCCGAATAAGCCTTTCTTTTCTTCCTTTGATTCTTCTACGGTTGGTTTCTCTGCTGGAACAAAATCTGCTACCTTGTCTTCTCTCTGTGTCAATGGCCTATCAAACTCTATTCTTTTTGGTGATTCTCTTTTTGTTTCTGTTCTTCTTGTTTGTTCTTCTTGTGCATTATTTCTTGCTTCTACTTTTGCACGTTGTAATTCCCTCATAATCTCTATTTGCTTTCTTGCATCAGATTCAACTGGCCTTCTTGCTTCTACTTTTGTTGGCGCAGATATTGGTTTAATTGCGAATGAACTTGTTTCCTTTCTCTTTATTTTTGCTTCCTCAATATCCCTTAATATTCTTTTTTTAAGATCGACTAAAGTTGCATCTTCCTTTTTTTCTTCAGCAATTGGCGCTTTCTTCCTTACAACTATTTGTTTATTTTTTAATTGATTATTTGCTTTTGATTTCTTATAACTTCTAATCCTATAGCTCATAGTGAATGCTCCAGCCAAAAATAGTAATAGTAATACATAGCTTGAAGTCATTGAAGGATTACTTCCCTTTGAACGTACAACTTCCCCTGTTACACCAACTAAAAAATCTCCGAATCTTGTTAATAAATCCCTATCATCATTTATTGATATGTTAAAATCTTGATTTGTGTTTGATATAAGCAAAGTATAATTTCCTGATCTTAATTCTTTCATTAAGTCAATTGTTATTTCTTCTCCTGGAAGTAAATTTGTTCTCTTTGTGAAAGTAGTTGAAAAATTATCTATTGAAGTTATATTTATTTCCAGTAACTCCCTATATTTTACATTTCCTAAATTTTTTACTAGTAATGTTTGATTCAAAATTCTGGTTGAAAGCTCATTAACTTCTGCTATATTTATGAAAATTTCTGATTCTAAACCACTTTCTGACTTTGCTTTTACTCTCCATTCTCCAGGAGTTGCATATTTAGAGATATCATATTTTATTTCTTCCCCAGAAATTATTATTTCTTTTATTTCTCTTTTTTTATCAGCAGTATACATTCTAACTTCTATATCTTCTGACATTACTGCACCTGCTTGATCAAACACAGAAGGTATAATTATTAATTCTTCTTCGGGGAAAAAATCAGTTTTTCCAGTATTTATTTCGAAAGTTGCAGGTTGAGGAATAACGTAAAAACTTAGAGACTTTGTATCTTTATTTCCATAATCGTCTTGCATAGTTACATCGATATTATGATAATAGGATTCTATGTTTGATTGTGAAGTGATTGCATAAAGAAATTCATTTCCTGAAAAACTTGTTTGATAATCTTCTCCATCTAATAATATTTTTATTGTTCCGGCAGAAACTTCATCCCCACTAATTTTCTTAGTTGCTCTTCCGATGATATTGATTACTTCTCCTGGCAAAATTTGTTCTTCTCCTAAGCTTAGTTCTAATTCTAGTTCTGTTTTTACTTCGATTGTTAAAACATTATTGAATTCTTTTAAGGTTCCCCAGTTATCTTCTAAAACTATATCCACTTGATAAGTTCCTTCTGGCAAAGGTTCCCCATTTGCATCAAAAGTTAATTCATTTGTTGAACCAAATTGATTATTGATTATTAATGAAACTGTTTTATAAGAAATATCCCCATTCCTAAAGTAAATTCTTGCTATCTCTGGGGCAGTAGCATTTTCATAACTTAACTCCGCAGTCAAAGTAAATGGATCCCCTAACTGCACCTGTGTTTTATCTAATTCAAATGAACCATAATATTCTCCTGCATTTACAAAAGGTAATAATAGTAGTAATAATAGTATCAGGTAACTCTTTTTCATATTAAAATGTTTGAATTACACATATATAAATGTTTTTGTAAATTTAATCGTCAGTGACTCTTTTAAAACAACCTAGGAAGTATAATGCAGTTAATTGTAATAGAATTGAAAAACTAATTATTAGAATACTATATCTTGATAAAACCTCTATGAGAGTTATTGGAAATATTAATGCCAGCACCCCTGCACCGATTGTTGCAGTACAAATTGGTGCACCAACTCCACAAACTTGTAATGCAGAGATTCCTATCGCAGTTGCTATAATGCTTACCATTGAAGTTTTGTAAGTTTTTGCTAAGATTATTCTTTCTTTTATATTATTTACAATACAAGTCATTGTCAGGGCGAATACAATCATGAATAATATTGCGGCAATATTATGAATTCCATGAAAAACAGTTTTTGGAATTAAGAAGTAAGCTAGTATTAATGCTAAAGTGAAAACAAGTTTACAGTATTTACTTTTAAATATTTTGAATAAATTGAAGATTATGAGAAATTTTTGCGAAGTAAAAATTTAGCTGAACTATGAGCTCATTAGTTAATTTTAAATATAAACTAAAATCTAACTAACTATGAAACAAGATCTAGGTAAATTAAGACACAGTGCAAGCCATGTATTGGCCCAGGCAGTTAAAGAGTTATTTCCGAAAGTTAAGTTAGGAATAGGTCCTGCTATTGAAACTGGTTTTTACTACGATTTTGATAAAAAAGAAGGTTTTACTCCTGAAGATTTGAAGAGCATAGAAGCTAAATGTAAAGAAATAATCAAATCTGATTTGAAAATAGTCAAAGAAGAAAAATCTCAATCTGAAGCTAAAAAATTTTTGAAAGATGAACCTTACAAATTAGAATTACTAAAAGAACTCGATAAAAAAATTACTTTTTACAAGCAAGGTAATTTTATTGATATGTGTGCAGGTCCACATGTTGAATCAACTAAAGAAATTAAAGCTTTCAAAATTTTAAGTACTGCTGGAGCATATTGGAAAGGAGATTCTAATAATAAGATGCTTCAAAGAATTTATGGTACTGCCTTTTATGATAAAAAAGAACTAAGAAAATATTTGTTTATGTTAGAAGAAGCTAAAAAAAGAGATCATAAGAAATTGGGAGAAAAATTAGATTTGTTTTCCTTTCAGGAAGAAGGCCCAGGATTTCCATTCTTTCATCCAAATGGGATGATTGTTTATAATGCACTTACAGATTATTGGAAAGAAGTTCATAAAAAACATAATTATAAGGAAATTAAAACTCCCATTATTTTGAATAAAGAGTTATGGTTAAAATCTGGACATTGGGATAATTATAAAGAAAATATGTACTTTACTAAAATTGATAAAAAAGATTATGCAGTAAAACCAATGAATTGTCCCGGAGGAATTTTAGTTTACAAAGATAAATTACATAGTTATAGGGATTTACCATTAAAACTTGCTGAATTAGGATTAGTCCATAGGCACGAATTATCTGGAGTACTTAATGGATTATTTAGGGTGAGAAACTTTACACAAGATGATGCCCATGTTTATTGTACTGAAAAACAGTTAGAAGAAGAAATAATTAAGATAATTAATTTGGCAGATGAGATTTACAAAACATTTGGATTGACTTACGAATTAGAACTTTCTACTAAACCAGAAAAATCAATTGGTAATCAGAAAATGTGGGACAGTGCAGAAGATTCATTAAAGAATGCCCTAGATACATTAAAATTAGAATATCAATTGAATGAAGGAGATGGTGCATTCTATGGTCCAAAGATTGATTTCCATATAAAAGATTCTATTGGAAGATCTTGGCAATGTGGAACTATTCAAGTAGATTTTTCTATGCCTGAGAAATTTGATTTAGAATATACTGGAGAAGATAATAAAAAACATAGACCCGTTATGGTTCACCGTGCTTTGTTAGGTAGTTTAGAAAGATTCTTTGGAATACTGATTGAACATTATGCGGGAAAATTCCCAGCATGGTTATCTCCGGTACAAGTGAAAATAATGAATGTTAATGATGATGTGCTAGAATACTCTAATAAAATAAAAGAAGAATTGGAGAAAAATGATATTAGGGTTGAAATTGATGATAGAAATGAATCTGTTTCAAAGAAAGTTAGAGATGCACAAAATCAAAAGATAAATTATATGATTACAATTGGTGAAAAAGAAGTTGAATCTAAAAAATTAGCAATAAGAACTAGAGATGGAAAGATTAATTTTGGAGTTTCTCTTGATAAGTTTGTTAAAGATTTAAAAAAAGAAATTGAAGAAAAATGTTAAATAAATTAAGAGATTCTATTGAGAAGATAAAAGAGAGTAATGAATTCATAGATTGGAAAAAAGATCATAATTCTTCTTACATTACTAGTGCATTCCTAGACAAAGAAGTTTGGAGTATTCATTATTATAATTCTGAATCTGATGATATGACTACTTTTCGAATTGAGAATGATGTTGTAACTAAAGAAAATGAAAAAATATTTAGAAAGGAAAAAAGAAAGTTAACTGAATTAAAAATTGAAGATATAAAGATAGAGTACACTAATGTTGAAAAAACTATTTCTAATCTTATAGATGAAAAATATAATGGTGAAGAGAGTACTAAAAAAATAATTATTTTACAACAATTTGATGTTCCAACTTGGAATATTACTTATGTTACTTCTGCAATGAATGTTCTTAATGTGAAAATAAATGCTATTAGTGGTGAAATTGTTGAAGAAAAGTTTGAAAATATAATGAACTTAAGGGGATAACTCTATTAATTTTTTCTTTGATTTAAAACCAGAAATAATCTTTATTTTCTTTTTGAAATGTTTTGTTAAAAATTTTTCAATTTCTAAATTTGCCTTACCTTTTTCTGGGCTTGCTTTTATATTTACTTTGTAAGCTTGCCTAACTTCATCAAAACTTAGAATTTCATTTTTTGGTGTATTTGTTTTTACAATAATATAGAATTTATTTTTTATTTCCATAACTCTAATGCATCTTCTTCCATAAAGTGTAAATCTCCAGGTATGATTAAACACTGCGGATACTTGGTAAAATTTTCTTTTGTTAAATTTTCCAAAGTTGTTACTTTTATCTCTTGATGTTCATTTCCAATCTTTGCACAACCTATTGCAATTAATTCTTTATTTACTCCTTTTTTGATTAAATAATCTGCAGCATCATTTATTGTTAAGAAATTATTATTTTTTGGATCTAAATCCAATAGAAATAATGTGTGTAAATTATGTTCTTTATTTTTGTTAAATACTTTTATAGGAGTATCAACATTTTCATTATTGAAAGGTATTGAAGTTGTTTTACCATACTTGTATAGTTCTAACCCTACTATTCCTACTGCAGTTAATATTGAAGCATTGTGTATAAATTTAGTTTTGATGTTTTTTTCTTTAGCCCTCATCATCAAATCTGTGTGTGTTGTTGCCCCGAAAATATCTCCAACTACTAAAAATGCTACATCTTCTTCCTCTGATCTTATCAATATTTCATCTGCTTGTTTTTCTACTAAATCTCTATCTGCTAATATTACTTCTTTTTGATAAAATTCTTCTAATTCCTCTTTAGAACTTTCTAGTATTGAAGTATAATTTTCTAAGTAGATGTATTTACATGACTTTACAGCTTCTAAACCTTTTACTGTAATGTCCCTTGCATCATTTAATCCTAATCCTATGAAATATAACATAATTATGAAGTAAAATATTGATTTATAAATCTATTTCTTGATGAATTTAGTGAATAAAGCTCCAGAAATGAAAGATAATATTACGCTATTGTAAAAAATTAGTGTGCTTGAAATTAAAACTAAACTGAAAGGTAAGATAAATAAAATTGCATCAGTTAATAATTCCCTAAATAACCTTTTTTTATTTTTCATGAATTTCTTAAATAATAGTGTTCCTATTGGCAGTCCATATAAAAATACCAAAGCAATGATTATTCCGAAATAATTATTTGAAAAAAAAGATGCCATCAAAACTGCCAAAGCTAAAATTGGATATGTTCTTCCAACTAGTGGAAATGATATTGCCCCTAATATGAAAAAAATACTGGTTACAAAAAAATTACTTCCTGTTTTAAACAATAATAAAACTATTAATAACAATAACACTAATTTTTCTAGGAGTATGAAATACTTTTTTCCTTCATCTAACTCTTCTTTGGTATACTTTGCTAAGATTACTCCTGCTATCAAACCTAAAAAAGCTAATAAGATTAATAATATCATAAAGAAAAATTATTTTGTTAATATAAAAATCTTTTGGGATCAATATAACTTACTTAGATATTTTGTAGTTAGTCTTGATACTTCTTCTTTTAGTTTATCTTCATTTCCTTTGTAAGATTCTACTTCTGAAGCAATTGATTCTAACTTATCAGGTAAACCACCTAAACTAATCAACATATTCCTTTTTACAACACAATACTCTTCTAATGTATGCGTATGTAGTGGTGAAATTTCATAAGGTATGCTATGAGGGTGTTTAAAATAAAGTCTATTATATCTGTTGCCATTTTATTGAATAAAAACGCCGCAACTGGGATTTGAACCCAGACGCCCAGAAGGGCCCGGATTAGCAATCCGGTGCAATACCATGTTATGCGATCGCGGCATACAAACTGTGAATGAATTTTGTTTTTAAAGATTTCTAATATCTATATTTTACTTAGTAAGGTTTAAATAAAACAAATTTGAATATGGATGTATGAAAAAACACAAAATATTAGAAGTATTTTTTGAATTCCTTATTTTTGGAGTTATAATGGGTGTTGCTGAAGATTTGTTAGCAATAGTTTTATCTACTGATGCACCGATAACTTGGAGTGTTATTTGGATAGTTATAGGAGTTACAATTCCATTTGCAGCATTAGGCGAATTAATTGTTGATCGAAAAGGACCTTTTAAGAAATTAAGTAAATGGCTAGTTAGAAAATAATTTAATTTTCTAAAACATAACATTTAAAAACGAACTATCTTTAGTTTTGCATAGCGAGGTAGAACAGTTAGGAGTGTTCGTTGGGCTCATAACCCAAAGGTCGGAGGTTCAAATCCTTCTCTCGCTATTTTATTATCCATATTCTTTTAAATTCCCCTTGACTTATTTTTTTATGTTAACTATAGATGATGTTATTGATATTTGTGAAGAAGGATATGAGATCTCATTAACTAATCAACCTCCTTCATTTTATCCTATTGCAATGGGATATATTGAACCTGATAAATCATTAATTAATATATATGTTGATAATATACCTTCTATGAAGGAATATAACATTACTTTACTTCATGAATTTATTCATGCTAAAAATGAATTAGGTGGATTTGCTGATCATTTATTTAATGAAGAAGATCTTTTTGAAGTGGATGCAGTTGAAACATATAATAAAACTCCAGAGGTTGCTGAATTTATTATAGATTTATACGATCTGAAAAATGAGAAGTTTTAAAAGAATAGATTTTATCTTATAATCATGACATTAATATTAGGGATTGATGAAGCTGGAAGGGGGCCCGTTATTGGGCCCATGGTTATTGGGGGAGCATTAGTTAAATCTGACTTTGAGAGTAAACTAACTGAACTTGGAGTTAAAGATTCTAAAAAGATTCCTCAAAATAAAAGAGAAATTATGTTTGATCAAATAATAAAAATTTCTAATAGTACTGATATTAAAGTTGTAATGCCTGAAGAAATTGATATGGCTGTTGAATCCAAGAATGGAATGAATCTAAACTGGTTAGAAGCAGTAAAATCTGCAGAGATGATTAATGAACTAAAACCTGATGTAGTTATTTTAGATTGTCCACACCCAATCCCTTCAAAATATGAAACATATGTTAGAGAATTATTAGATAATAAAGATGTAAAAATAATTTGTGAACATAAGGCAGATGATAATTATGTTATTTGTGGGGCGGCATCCATACTTGCTAAAGTTATTAGGGAAAGAGAAATGGCTGAAATAAATGCTAAATATGGTGAAGTTGGACCAGGATATCCTGCAAATCCTGTGACTAAAAAATTTGTTGAAGAAAACTTTGAAAAGCATCCAGAAATTTTTAGAAAAAGTTGGGCAACGTATAAAAACCAAGTTAAAAAGAAAAAACAATCAGAATTATCTGAATTCTAACTCTTAAAATTTACTTATATAATCTTGTATCAAAAAACGCATATATATTTATAAATTGTTTAATAGTTTTTTAATTATGGAATATGATGTTGTTATAGTTGGGTCTGGACCTGCAGGGTTATTTGCAGCAGATAGATTAGCCAAGGAAGATTATAATGTCTTAGTAATTGACGAAAGAAGGTCTGCAGGAGGTTCTGGAACTTTAACTGATGGAAAACTAGTATATCATCCAAAGGTAACTATGGACTTAGATGAATTGAAAATTTCTGAAAAAAGAGCTAGAATGTTTATGGATTATATTGATGATAAATTTTTAGAGTATGGCGCGGATCCTTCTGTAGGAAATGGAGATAAGGCATCGCTTGATAAAATAATTGAAAGATCTAGTGAATATAATGTTGACTTTATTGTTGGAAAACAAAGACATATGGGTACAGATAATACTCCAAAAATTATTAGAAAATTTAAGGAGGATTTAGAATCGAAAGGTATTGAGTTTAAACTTGGAACAAAAGTAGATAGCATAAGTAAAGATGGAAATATTTATGTTAAAACTGATGCTGAAACTATTGAGTGTAAATATCTTATTATGGGCCCTGGTAGGAGCGGTGCTTATTGGATGAGAGATCAGGCAGAAAAATTAGACATCAAACATAAGTGGGGAGCAATAGATGTAGGAGTCAGAGTTGAACTTGCCGCAAGTACTTTCGACCCAATAACTGATGTTAGTTATGATGCAAAGTTTCATTATAATACTCTCTGCCATGGTGATAAAGTTAGAACTTTTTGTGTTAATCCACATGGATTTGTTACGGCAGAACCTAAGCAAAATGCAATTGAATATAGGGACAGAAGTTTGCGTCCAGTGAATGGACATTCATTCAAAAGAAAAAAGTCTGATAATACTAATTTTGCTATCCTATCCACTATTACTATGACTGAACCTTATGCAGATACTACTGAGCTAGGAAGAAATATGGTAGTCTCGGCATATCGTGCTGGAGGATGGAAACCTCTTGTTCAGAGATGGGGAGATTTGAAAAGAGGTTCTAGATCTAAGATTGAAACATTCTTAGATCCACATAGAGGATTTGATAGAGTTATTCCTACTATGAGTTTAGACAAGATTACTCCAGGTGATTTGAATCTTGCATATTATGGCAGATTTGTTGATAATATTAAGGAATTTATTGAAGTATTAGATAATATTGTTCCAGGAACTGCTCATCCATCTACATTACTCTATGCTCCAGAAGTAAAATTTTATGATACAAAATATGCTACGATTGGAAGTACTTTAGAAACTAATGTAGAAAATATATTTGTTACAGGAGATGGTGCTGGAAAATCTAGAGGTATAGTTGGTGCAGGACTAACAGGAATATTAGCTGCTGAAAGTATAATTAATAAAAAATAGAATTATTCATTCAATTCTACAATCTGAAATTTCTTATTCCTTTTTACTTTTTTTAACTCGAAATTTGTTATACTATTCTCTTTAGCATAAGTATTCGCGGACTCTTCAGTCTTGAAAGTCTTTGCTCCTTTCTTCCTGCCCCAACCGAACAATCTTGCTTTATGTTGAGTGTGAGTTCCTAATCTCAATTTCTTTTTTGCACGAGTATGTATCTTTTTCATGTTAATTTCTAACAAATTGGCCCATTTATAAATTTAACTATTAATAGTCGAGTAATATCTTAGAAAAACTTTAAAAACAAGAAAACACTACAAGAATTGTTTAAACATTTAAGTGGTGATAAATTAATGACTATAGTTTTAAAACTTAGGGCCAAGGGCTTTAAATCATTTGCTAATCAAACCGATTTGGTTTTTGGAAATGATTTTAATTGCATATTAGGGCCGAACGGCTCTGGAAAATCCAACGTCATGGATGCATTATGTTTTGTTCTTGGAAAATCTTCTGCTAAAGGATTAAGAGCAGAAAAATCTGCAAATTTAATATTTAATGGTGGGAAAAAAGGTAGGCCTGCAAAGGAAGCAGAAGTTAGTATTTGGTTCAGTAATGATGAACATGAATTCCCCGTAGATACTAAAGAAGTTAAGATTAGTAGAATTCTTAGAAAAACTGGAAATTCCATCTATAAAATTAATGATAAAACTCATACTAGACAGCAAGTAGTTGATTTATTGGCAAAGGCGAACATAGATCCAGATGGACATAGCATCGTATTGCAAGGAGATATTGTTAAATTCATGGGTATGCGGCCAGTAGATAGAAGAGTCCTATTAGAAGAAGTAGCAGGTATTTCTGTATTCGATGATAAAAAAAATAAAGCACTTAATGAATTAGACCATGTCCAAGATAAGTTAAATCAAATTAATATTATTCTTACTGAAAGAGAAACACATTTGAGGGAGTTGAGAAAAGATAGAGATCAGGCAAAAAGATTCTTAGAAGTTAAAAAAAGATTTGTTGATAATAAAGCAACCCAACTTCATATGAAACTTAAACAAAGAGAAAGAAGGAAAGAAGATTTTGATAAGTTTCTTTCTAATTTTGATTCCAAATTAAATCAAATTAAATCAAAAGTTGATGAATATAAAAATAAAATTAATGAAAAAAATACCGGAATAAGAGAAATTAATGATATTTTAGATCAGCGTGGCGAACAAGAACATAAAGTGCTTAGAATTGAAATTGCTAAATTAAATTCTGACGTTATAAAACATAATGCTCGAATTGATAATATAAAATCTGAATTAATTAAAATTGATACTAGAGTAAGGCAAATTAAATCAGAAGGTTCTGATTCTGATGTTCAAATTAAATCATTAGAAAATGAAAAGAAAAGATTTGTTAGGGAAGTATCTGAAGTTGAAGGAAAAGAAAAGAAGATTAATGAAAAAATAGAGGAATTCAAGAAAAAGTATGGTATTGAGGACCTAGGTAGTTTTAGTACAAAGATTGGAGATATTGATTCTGAAATTGAAAAGAAAAGGGCCTTGATAAAATCAGCAACAGAAGCAAAACAAGATATAATCAGAGAATTGGATATTACTAAATATGAATTAGAAAAAGTTAATGCAACTATTGAAAAATTATCTGGAAACAAAGAAGGTGCCGAATTAAAGAGATTAAAAACTGAAGTTAGTAAATTTATAAGTTCATTGAATAAACTACGTGCAGAAAGAGATACACTTGAAACTCAATTAGAAAAAAATAGTGATAATCTTATTGCAGCAAATAATAATTTGGCTAAAGTAAAGGCCAAAAGTGATGGAACAAAGGAAAGAATATTAGGAAACCTTGCTATCAAAAAGGTGCTTGAATCAAAAGGTAATGGGGTTTATGGAACTGTTTCAGAGCTTGGAGATGTTGAACAAAAATTCTCTACTGCATTAGAAGTTGCAGCTGGAGGAAGAACTAAAAGTGTTGTTGTTGATAGCGATTCTACTGCAGCTACCCACATCAGATCATTAAAACAGAATAAATTAGGAGTGGTTACATTCTTACCCTTAAATAAAATCAAGATTAGAAAAAAGAATCCTGCTGATATCAATATATTGAAACAAAACGGTGTTTATGAGTATGCTGTAAAACTGATTAATTTTAATCCGCAATTCAAAAATATATTTGAATATGTTTTTTCTAATACTATTGTTGTTGAAAATTTAAATATTGCTAGAGAAATAGGTGTAGGTCGTGCCAGAATGGTTACCTTAGAAGGAGATTTAGTTGAACCAAGTGGTGCAATGGTTGGAGGACACAGAAAAAAAACAAGTATGGGGTTCTCACAAAAGAAGATGGATGAAGAACTTGAAAAAGCAGAGAATAATAGAAATAGATTGGATAAATTAATTTCTGAGATATACACACAGAAAGCTTCAACAGATGATAAAATATACTCAATCCAAAAAGAAAAAGCTAATGTTGAAGGTGAAGTAATAAAAATAGAAAAAAGTATGGGAATTGATTCTACTTCCACTAACATCATTGATCAAGTAAATTCGCTTAAAACTAAAAGATCTGAATTAGAATCTGAACTTTCTGGAATTGATACAGATGTTAATAAATTTGAAACTGAACTTTCTGGATTACAAAAAAGGAATAGGACGATAAAGGATGGCCTTAGTAAAATTGAAGAATCAGGAATTGATAAATTAGAACTTGAACAAACAGAATTGTTTAAACAAAAAATTAAAATTCAATCTGATATAAAAACTATTGATAATAAAATTCAAATGATTTCTGATGAAAGGGGGAAATTTGGCAAAGTAATTAATCAAGCATTAACAGATAAGGAAGATTTCAAAAAAGAATCTGTAGATCTTTTAGTGGTTATAAAAAATAATAAATCCACATTAAGAGAAAAGGAAAAAGAAGAACAAAGTTTCTATGGTAAATTTAAATCACTGACAGTTAAGAGAAATAAACTTACTGAAGATGTTCAGAGTATTCAGAAATTTATTGAGAAAGAAGAAGAAAATATTGCTGCAGTACAAGCTAGAAAGAATAAAGTTTCGGTTAATGTTGCTCAAGTAATAGCAGAGATTAGTGGAATAAAAGAAGAATCTGAAGAATTTAAAGATGGAATAATTAGAAGGAATGTTGATTTACCTACATTACAAGAAGAAATAAAGAAAGATGATAGAATAATAAAAAATATTGGTAATGTTAACATGAAAGCTCTTGAAATATTTGATAAAATTAAAGAAGAGTATGATAAATTATTAGAAAAAGTTAGTATCTTGAAATCTGAAAGGGAAGATGTTCTTTCTATGATTGATGAAGTTGAGCAGTCCAAGAAATGGGTATTTATGGAAACTTATAATGAACTTAATTCAAAGTTCAGAGAAACTTTTAGTTACTTATACAGCAAAGGAGAAGCATCCTTAGTATTAGAGGATCCAGAAGATCCATTAAGTGCAGGAGTAGATATTAAAGTTAAAACTGCCAAGAATAAATACTTAGATATTAGGAGTTTGAGCGGTGGTGAAAAAACATTGGCCGCACTATCCTTTATTTTTGCAATACAGGAACACAACCCTGCTTCATTCTATTTGATGGATGAGGTTGATGCTGCATTGGATAAACATAACTCTGAAAAATTATCTAAATTATTTAATAAATATGCGCATCATGCACAGTATATCGTAATCTCTCACAATGACTCAGTCATTGGAGAAGCTAATCAGATATATGGTGTTTCAATGCAAGATGAAATTTCTAAAGTTACTAGTCTAAAGATTTAAGTAATTCCACTATAGTTTCATAATTTTCTCTCTTATGAGGGAATGTACACTCAGAACAATCTTTTATTTTATTCTCCAAGATTGTGTAATTACCTGGGCAGTCCCGATCATATAATGGACAAAAACAAAATAAACAATTAAAATCTTCTTCTAATTTGTGGCATGGAAAATACTCGCAAGAACTATTTGTAAAAAACTTATAACTCATAATAATAAAAATAAAAATAGATGAAGATTACTCTTCATCGTCATCATCAAACTCAATGATTACTTCGTCATCATCATCTTCTTCTTCTGAAGTTTTAGGTTTTTCATCTTCAGTTTCTATCTCGATTTCAGTTTCTTTTGGTTCATCACTAGATAGATTTATTGGAGTTTGGTCAGATTCTTCAGTTAGATCCTTGTAATCTTTTTCATCGATTTCTTCTTCGAAAAAGTCAATTACTTTGTGATGGAAGTCTGTTCTGATTGATACAAATACTAGTAATAATATCACTATTATCCCTATCAAATAGTTTGAATATCCTGCCATTGAACCGAATAAACTAGATATTCCACTGAATAATGGTTCTTTTGGAGTTTCATCAACTGCATTGCCAGTTATGTCTCCCATCCCAGCATCTTCCCCCACTAAGTATTCATATGAAATGTCTGCTTTATCTCCAGCCATACCATCAAATCTTAATTTAAGATCAATTACTGAATCTTGATTAACATCTATTTCTTTTGTTTCCCCAATATCTAACTCAACTAAGATTGGATCTGAATTAATTGTTAAAACTATTTTTGTTTCATCAACTACTTCTGTAAGGGTTATTGTGTGTTCTTCATCCCCCAAATTGAAACTTGTTGATTCTTCTAATCCTATTAAAATAGTTTTAGCCATAAACTCAGTTACTTCTTCTGTTTCATTAATTTCTACTGTTTCATTAATTTCTACTGTTTCATTAATTTCTACTGTTTCATTAATTTCTACTGACTCGTTTAAATCAGCTATTAATTCAGCGGTTTCGTTTAATTCTAATTCTAACTCTTCTGTTTCATTTAATGAATCAACTAATTCCTCTGTTTCTTCAACTGTTGCAAATAGTGATTTGAAAAATCCTGCTATTCTTGTAAATATTGAAATTCCTTCTGTCTCAGCAACTACTGCGCCAGTAGGCATCATGCTTTCGCTATCTGTCACTTCTATATTCACAGTCTTTGAAGCTAAGATTGTACTATCTCCCAATCTTACAGAGATTGTTGCCTTATAGTTACCATTTGGTATCTGTGAAGATGGTGCCACATATAAGTAAACTAATTCAGATTTTGCTTCATCTATAGTCACTACAGCTGGATTCAAGTATACGAAATTTGCTGCAGTACCTGTTAAAGTTAAATCATAAGTTGCAGTATAAGTTCCTAAATTTTCTATTACAACTGGAATAGTGGAACTTGAATCATAATATACTTCTAGATTATCTTCATCTAATCCAATACTCGCTTGATAACATTCCTCTTTTGAAACTGTTGTTATCTCAATATTTTCTTCAGCTGCTATTTTATCACTGTCTATTGCTGTAGCTTTTATTTTGATGTTGTAAGCTGCTGGAACTGTATTATAAGTAGGGTTTATTGTAAGAGTAACTTCTTCTTCTGCCCCAGCTTCTAAATCAACTCTAGTCTTACTTAGTGTTGCCCAATCCGGACCATCTAATGTTAGTAAATAAGCTTTTGTTAACTCCCCATCATTTCTTACTTTTAATGAATAAGTATTTTCTAATGCATTACAAATTCTATCTGTATCCCTCATTATATCAAGATCAACAGAATAACAATTCTTTACCTGAATATTGAAAGTATTTTCTAATCCAACTTCCCCCTTATCAGTATCAACATTGAAATTTATTTCAAATAATCCTTCAATTCCATAATCTGGAGTTAATATCATATTTACATTACTTGATTGTCCTGCAAGAATATCTAATTTATTGTTCTCTAAATTAGCCCACGCTGGCCCACTTATATCAAAGTAATATGTATTTGGTGTTGAACCTTCATTCTCTATTTTGATAGGCACAGCTATTTGAGAATGTTCACAGAATGCTATAAGGTCCTTTTCTGTTTGAATATCAAAATCATAACATGGATCAACTACTAATTTTGCATTTACAGATTTTATTGAACTTCCAGATACTGGATTCGCAATTACTGTAAATTCGTAATCACCTAAATCATCACAACTTGAAGTAGCATATGCATAAACTATTTTTGATTGACCTGCATTTAAACTTACAACTTCTTCACTTAGTACTATTGAATTAGCTGCTTGTCCTTCAACTGTTAAATAATATGTCTCAGAATATTCTCCATTGTTTTCTATCTCAAAATCAAATTTGTCTGCCTCACAAGGACATACATGTTTTAATTCATCAAGTGCTTCGAAAGAATATTCAAAACAATCTTCTACAAGTACTGGATGTGAAATTGTTTTTGATCCTGCATTTGAATTGAAAGATATTGTTAAAGAATATTGTCCAACATTTATTGAAGACATTGGTGTTATGTAAGTGAAAATAGTTTTAACTGCCCCAGGTGCAAGAATAAATCCTTGTGGAACTGTTGTAGAAAATGCTGCTGCACTTCCTGATGAACTTACTGAAAACTCTAGCGGCTCATCACCTGTATTTTCAACTGCGTCTGTAATTAGTCCTGTAGATGTTGGGCACACTGAATCGATATTTGATCCTTCAAATACGTTAAAATTTCCGCTTGCAAAAACTGCAGGCAAAAACAATGTTACCAACATTAGTAGTATTAACTTTTTGTTACTCATTATGTAAACCCCCTTTTGTTACTCTTTTGGAATACCGACTTTACTTATAAAGAAAATTGTTTTTTAATTATACTAATGAAGTAAATATTTTTTATAAAGAGTTTAAAAAGAATTTATAAAAGAAAAAAAAGAAAAAAAAGAAAAAGGAGTTAGTAATAACTTTGTCCTTCTTCTATTAATGGTTCTTCACCATCTTCGCCTTTTCCTAACCTTTTAGCCACAAGAACTATTCCAAGAACTACTAAAATGACTAATAATACAGCGAAACCAATCTCTAGACCTACTCTAACTTCGTCCCATCCTGATAAATTGGATGATTCAATTATGTTAGCAGTTAGATCAAATTCCTTAACTACAGAATCGCCAGATAATACACTCACTGTGAAAGTATGTGCATTCAATGGGGAACTCTCATGAGTTGATACAAAAATGTATGCTTCTCCATTGTTGTCTGGACTAACAGTTAAAGTTAAAGGATCAGCCCTTACTGTACCCCAAGCACTAACATCACTTAATTCAATAGTGTATGCTGCTGTGTTTGAGCCAACGTTAGCAAAAAGGATTTTATAAACTGCGCCTCTACCTTGTACGATATTTTGTGATGTTACATCTACGCTAATAACTACGTCTTCAGTTGTTACACTTCCACCGTTTACAACTAAAGTTCTAGTTTCAGTAACTACTTCGTCACCATCTTCGTAAACAACTTCGAAAACTAATTCATAGTTTCCTGCATCTACACTTGATGGAACTAATAATTCCAAAGCTTTGTGAACTTTGTAATAATCATTATTATCTTCATCTTCTTCAGTTTCAGAAACTAAATCAAATAATGTAGTCATAGTTGAAAGACCTAAAGCAGGAACTTTCATGTAAACTCTAACATCTTCTTGTTCTTCACCCAAATTTTTAACACCGATGTTTGCAGCGATCATTTGACCTGCTTCGATATTTAAACTTGGACTAACAACTAAATCGTATACTTCCAAAGTATTGCTCATCTCAACATAAATTGTTGATGTGAACTCTTCATTTACAATACTACCGCTTTCATTGTAGAAATATGCTTCCACAGATAATTCATAACCACTTACTTCCATATCTTCTGGAACTATAATTGTTAATGATTTGGTGTAATAACTGTTATTTATTACATCGAATTTTTCTGTTTTTACTTCTAAATCGTATTCGCTATTTAGAAGTTCTACACTTACTCTTACGTCATCTATATCTGCATTACCTTTTAGTAGAACATCAATATCTAATTCGGTTCCTCTGTAAACTGTTAAAGCAACAGATTCTTCAGTTGAATCAAATTCAATTCCATTAAGAGATATAGTTTCTAACTCTACGTTAGTACTGTCTGCATTTGCAATACCTGAGAACCCTAGTAAAACTAGAGCAAGTAAAGCTACAGTCATTAGTTTATATCCTTTCATTGTTTTTTAACCCCCCTTAAAAATAATCTTAAGGTGTTGCTATTGAAAAGTAGGGAAACTTATATAAACCTTATGGTGACGAAACCGCCACAGAATCTTTTTTAAGAGTTTCGATTTAAACTCGTTTATTTCTTCACTGAATCTAATGTTGCAGCTAAATCAATTATGTATTTACCGTCCTCAACTTTGTAAACAACTGGGTTTCCTTTTTTGAAAAGAGATATTAAATCTAATTCATATTTTCCTGGCTGAAGAACTCTAATTGACTCTAAATCTAGATATACTGGTTGATCATCTTTGGGTGCCCCAACAATTTCAGTAACATCTTTCTCTATTTGTACTCTCTGTTCAGAGGATAATTCTTTAGAAATTTCTTCTGCTTCTTTTACTTTGGATTTTTTGATATAGAAAAAAAATCCCCCTCCACATGCGCAGCCGGAGAGTAAGTTTTCTGAACCGTCATCATACATCTTACCACATCGAACGCATTGATGGGGCATTATTTCTTCCTCTTCCTTAATGGTTTTTTCTTTTCTGAATTAGTTATTAATTCTATCTTTGAAGGATCTTTTCTAATCTCTTTGATTATTGATGCTGGACCGATTATAGTTAATCCTTCTCTTTTGCCCATCATTAACTTATATAAATTATTTTTTATTCCTTCTTTTATTTTTTCATGAAATTCTTGATCTTTCTTTTTTAATCTATCTTGATTTGGATTTATTGTTACTAATGATATCCCAGAAAACTTTTTTGATATTGCTTCCATATTTCTTTTCATTAGTTCAAGTTCTTCTGTTGGTTTTAATCGCCCTTCCATTAAAATTACTCGCTCATTTTTTACTATATCTAATATTCTATTTAATTTTTCATCAGTTCCTTGTGAGGAATGTTCCCTGTATGGTATATATTGGAATGTAGTCATCATTTTACTAACTTGAATATCTCCTTATAGAATCCTTCAACACCTTTTCCTTTCTTTGCAGATAAACCAATCACAGGATATTGTGGAAATGCATTTGTTACTTTTTTAAAATTTGCTTTCTTTAAATCAACTTTATTTGCTACAATTAATACAGGAATATCTCTTGCTGCAAGATTCCCAATGATAGTAATATTTACTTGAGAATAGGGATTCGTTGTTGCATCCAACACAACTACTACTGCGTCCATATTATCTAACCATTTGATTGAATCTATTACTCCTTTTGTTGCTTCTTTTGCTCTCTCTTTAGATTTCTTCTTGGACATACTTTTGAATTTTAAGAATTCTTCATAATCTATCTTTGTTGTAATTCCAGGAGTATCAACAATATTAAATGTTAATTTTTTCCCTTCTGATTCTATAACTACACTTTCTTTTAGTGTTACTTCCCTAGTCTCATGAGGCATATTTGAAACACTACCCATTTCTTCTCCAATCCAATCCATACAGATTCTGTTTGCTAACGTAGTCTTGCCTGCATTTGGTGGACCATAGAAACCTAAGCTAAGCTCTTTCTTTTTTTTGAATACATTTAAAAAATATTTTAAAAAAAATGATTTGAATTTTTTAATTTCTAAACACCCCTTATTTAATTATATTGTTTGATATAATCCTTTTAAATCTTTCGGAGAAATTATATTCTCCATAATATAAGATTGATTATTGCTATATCTTCGCCTTCAACTATTATTAAACTATCTGCGTATAATTTTTCACTTTCTGTACTTGTAGGATATCCACCAGAAGATATATCATCACATAATGTGAAGTTATATCCAATTCCTACTGGGATTGATGAACTGATGAATGAATCAATGTTGAAATCACTTAATAAAATTGCATAATTCCTTAAAGTATTATTTTCTTGAATTGTATTTAAGATAGTATCTTGAATTAAAACCATATCTTGGGGAACCCCTGTTTCAATTTCTTTATTTGAAGATAATAAAATTGTAATTACTCCTAAGAATAGTACTATCGCAATTATTGCTTCCAGTGTTTTCATATATGCTTTTTTATTCATTTTACCAAGTTTTGATTAACATAGTTACTAACTCATTATTAGCATGTGCATTTATTCTCCAATCACTCCACATCAATACATTTACTTTTGCATCTATTTGAGGAGTTATGTACTCATAAGATAATTCTGGCCCAATAGTTAAATCTGAACCATTGTATATCTCTATTGCAAACTCATTTTGTATAGGATATCCCCACTTTGTCTTTAAATCATAATAATCAATATCATGGAGATCATTAAAAAAAGTTGTATATACTCCTTTTCTATGTTCTGCTATTCCTATTGTATAATTTGCAGAAATACTCGTTTCCCCAAAAGGTACATGATTTGAATAATTTAACTTTTCTGAATATATTATTTTGAAATCATTCATCCCATTAGTGAAATCATAATCAAAATTCAATCTAGTTGAACTACGGCTAAAGTTTAGTTTATTTGAATTGTTATCTAAAATTACAGTATTAGTATTATTTAAAAATTGAAAATTATTAATCAGATCTAGTGAAATATGGCTACCTGGAGAGACTGTATCAATAAATAAAGGATAAGTAGTTAGATCAATATATACATCTTCTTCCAATCCTTGTTGCACAATTGAATTTAAGAAATCCGAATCATATGAATCTATTACATCTGGTTTAATTAGAATAAATATAGCTAACAAATATATTACAAATAGCCCGAAGCTTATTGCCCAATCCACATAAGATAATCCTTTTTTATTCATAATTACATACCTACTGCTGTTGCGAAGATTAAGTATCCCCCAAGCATCATTAACAATGAATGTTTTATTCCATGCTTTAATTCCCCTTCTGAAAATTTACCTAACATTAGTCCTGCAAAAAATCCCTGAATTAAAATTAATCCTGTGAAAATTATATTGAAATCTATTTTTGAAGCAGCAGCTTCTGTTCCTGAATCTAATAAATTACTAGATCCGCCCATTAACTGACCAGTCATCATTCCCCCCATTCCTTCCATCTGAGGTAATAAATATATTAGTAATACCACCATTATTCCAATAAATATGAAGAATACTATGTATCCTTGAAGAATCTGAGAGAATATCATGGATTTTCTTTCTTCTTTTATCTTTTTTATTTGTAAAACTGCAGTGGTTACTTTAGTCAATACTTCTTGAATATCCCCTCCACCTTTTTCTGCCTCAATAACAATATTGATTGCCTTTTTAATTAATTTATTTCCGGTTCCTAATGCAAAGGTCATTAATGCTTGCCGCAGAGGGAAGCCCCATTCTAGCTGTTTAGCTAACTTTTTTACATAAGGAGTCAAGGCACCATAATCTGCCCCAGACACCATCATGACTGCTTTTGGAACAGGTATTCCTGCTTTAACTGAGTTTGATAATGCACGGACAAATTCTAAAAACTTTTCTTCAACTTCTTGTTGTTTTCTGTTATCAATTAGCTTATCTATCCAAAACTGTGATACCATCAGAAATACGCCAACAGTAATTATTGATTTCATCCACCTAGATTCAGATAACATAATTAATGATAGGACTATCATCGATAACCCCGTGATAAGAGATATTATGTGCCTGATTTTAATTTTTATTTTCATATTTCTGACTTCCCCATTTCTAAAAATAACATAAAGATTATATTCAACAAAGGCATCATAACAAATACTCCTAGACTTGCCAAAGTTGATATTGCTATTCCTCCTAAATCTGGAGAAATACTTTCAAGAATTGCTAAAGTTACTATGAATAATAATGGCCCTGCAATTAATAATCCAGTATAAACATCTGAATATGTGGCAATTGTTTCTAAATATTTTTTTTGATCTAAATTAAATCTACCCATAGTTTCATCTGCTTTATTCGAAAGATAATCGTTTAAACTCCCACCAGTCTCAATTGTTGAAGTCATACCGTGCAATAACTCTTTAAATTCTGGAGAGGGAGTTGTTTCTGCAACAGCCCTTAATGAAGTAGATAAACTGTATCCGAATAGATTAGTATAATTCAGAATTCTCTTAAATTCTGTTTCTAATTCTGGATATTCTTTTGATTCTATTAATAATTTGAAAATTTTTGAAGGTTTTACTCCTGATCCTGATATTGCAGCCATATGAATTATTGCAAATACTAATTCTCTCTTTATTTCCCTCCTCCTAGTATTAACAATCGAAAAAGGGTACATATAGATTAGTATAGCTACTACAGGCATTGCCACTATCCCAGAAAGTATAGAAATAATTGGATTTGATGTTATTAAAAATAAAACTAACATAGTAATGGGTAATGCCAAGATTGCTGAAAATAATATTATATCTACATAACTTCTTGAAAATACTTTCAAATTTGCAGAATTCATTGCACCAAATAAAGGTTTGAATAAGTCAGGTTTCTTTTTCATTAAAGAAAAAGAAAATCTTTCTACCATAGTATTAGACAATTTTGCATATTTTGTTGATTTGTAAACAGTAAAATCTTTATTTTCTACTTCTTTTTTTGGAGATTTATGGATTTTTGCAAATTTTTTTAAATCATCTTCAGAAATATTTAACTCAGAAAGTAATTTTCTTTTTTCTGAAAAAGATAATTTTGTTCCAAAACTAGATCCTGTTGATTCTTGTTGAGATATATTATTCTTTGAATCTAATACGGGAGTTTTCTTAACTTCATTATAAATTATAGGGAGATCATTTTTTATTTGTTTTAATAAATTTTTAATCTTTTCATTATATTCTTCAATATCTTCTTTATTGGCATGCTTAGAAATCAATTCTTTTTTTTCAGAATCATATTTTTCTGCCTCTTTCGAAGTATTTAATATTCGCTCTGCCACATGTTTTATATCTTCGTACATTTTTTATAATTTTGAATCAATTTGTTTTTCCATACTAGTCATCAGAGCCAATACATAATCTTTCATTTTTTCCAACTTAGAATTTATTTGATTTAATTCTTCACCATGTTTCTTTTCTTTATTATTGAGCGATTCCTCATATACAATCTGCCTTTTCTTTACCAAGGCATCATATTTTTTTATAAGTTCTGCAAGAGTCTTGGCATTTTCAGTTATCATATCAATTACCATTATACTACTCCAAATCTACTTAAAACTGCTGCAGGATCCTTATAGTACTCATTAATTATTTCTTGAACTTGTGAAAACTCAAAATATTTTCCCTCATATAATTTTTTTAATAATTTTGCCCGCCTGTTATACTCTGCTATAAGATCTTCATACTTCACTCCATGTTGTTCAATTATTGTTTTGAATACATGACTTTCTGCATTTGCTATAAATGAGTCCGTAGCAGGATTCCAAGTGAAAGGTTTATTTATTACTGCCCCCTCGTCCCTTACAGAAATAATTTCTGCAATTTCCTTTACTCTCCTAACTGCTTTCCCATTAACTTTCGTTCCAGTCATAACTACTACTGCATCCATAGACTCTACCAAAGAAGGAGATAAATTTATGGGAGGAGTTTCTAATCTTCTAATCATAGTTTCTACATCATTTGCATGCATAGTACCAAAACTAGGGTGTCCTGAAGCCATGCCTTGGAATAATACATATGCTTCTTCACCCCTTATCTCTCCGACTAATACATAATCAGGATTCTGCCTGAAACTCTCTTTTAATAAGTTGAATAATGTAACTTCTCCATATTTTTGTCCAACTAGGTTTGCTAATCCGACTCCAGCTCTTGCGACAGAAGGTAACCAATTACTATGTTCTAAATTTAATTCCCTAGTGTCTTCAATAGAAACTATTCTTGCTGCAGGAGGGATAAAGAAGGTTAGTGCATTTAATAGAGTTGTTTTCCCTGATGCTGTTCCCCCTACTATCATTATATTTTTTTCATATTCTATTAATAACCATAAATAGGCTAATGATTCTGGAGGGAGTGTTTTTAAGTGTATTAATTGTGTTGGAGTCCAAGGTTTTTTTGTGAACTTTCTGATTGTGAAAGTTGGTCCCCTTGATGAAATATCTTCAGTGAACGTAGCATTTACTCTGCTCCCATCAGGTAGTGCACTATCTAATAATGGGCTTGCATAAGAAACATATTGTCCCGATTTTTGAGCTAATCTTTCTACAAAATGTGCAGATTCTGAAATACTTTTATATATTATATTAGTTTTAATATTTCTAAATTTCCTATGAACTATGAATATTGGAAAATCTGACCCGTTACATTCAATATCTTCAATTAATGGATCTTTCATTAATGGTTCTATTCTCCCCAACCCTACAAAATCTCTGTAAATATAATACATTATCTTTAGGTATGATTCTTTTGTTATTGTTATCCTTAATTCATCCAATAAAACCCTAACATTCTTTTCTAAATATGCAATTACAGTTTCCCCTTTTTCTGCAGCTAAATAACTTATATTAATTAGTTCTTTTACTCCTCCTTCAATTAAAGTTAGAATTTTTTTCTCTTTTGGATCTAAATTAGGTTCTTCAACTGTGTAAATTAACTCTTTTTTTTCTTTATCCCATTTTATGTGTGCATATGCATAAGGTGCAATAAGTGGGTATTTTTCGTCAACTTGATCCTTTTCAACAGCCTTGAAAGTAGGTAATCTTGGAGCTAGATCTAATTTGAATATTGATTCCTCTTTTTTTTCTAAATTTGGTAATTTTTTCATACTGATAAATCCTCTAAATGAATTTCATTATTTCCTTTATTTTGTATTGCTATACGGTGCTTTCCAGATATAGGAAGCATCCCACTATAAGTTATATCTATTGTACTTGTATAATTTAAAGTTAAAGTTACATCATACCTATTTCCTTTTACTTCAGTTAATAAAATTAAATTTCCATGTGTTACTGGATAACCTGGTTCAGATAATAATGCAGTTGTTTCCATTTGCCAACTAATTTGATCATTAGTTTCATCTATATTGAAAGTTCCCTTGTTTAATCCCATAGAAACTACATCTTGGGCACCTAATCCTTGACCCTTGACCGAACGAACTATTTCATCCAATGAAGCCATCATTTCTTCAGTTTGAACTAATGTATGTCTATCACTCATCTTTTGAATTACTGGAACTCCTACCGCCATAATTAATGAAATTATTACTATTCCTATTGCCATATATAATACAGCAGATATCCAAATTTGTCCTCTTTTTTTCATCATCTTTTTAAAAAAAAATAATAATGTGGCTTATACTGTTGCCACATCTACTTCTTTCTCATCACAAGTTACTGCTGCACATTCTAAATCTTCATACTCTCCAATTGCTGAAGGTATAATCTTTACAGTCGTTGCGTTACCCTCATAGATTACATCTATTGCTGTATATCCTGCTACAATTCCAACAGATGAATTTACTAATAGTGATTGTCCGGCTGCACCATAGAATATTACTGCAAAATCCATTGCTTGCGAATTCATATTGATTATATTTGTTGTTGTTTCATTAGCGGTTGCATTATATGTTGCCACAATATCATAATTAGTTGCACTTAAACAAATATTATAACCTGCTGCATCACATCCAGTTGCATCCATTCTGTCTTCAAATATATTCTGTACAAAGTTAATAACTAATACTGCTAAAACTATTGTGAATCCTATAATTAATACTGTTGCGATTAATGATGACATTCCTTTTTTATTCATTTATTTCACCTCCTTTTTATCATTGGTTTTTTAATAATATTATAGAAAATTTGATTACAAGATATTTAAAGGTTTTGGTGAACTTAACACGAAATTACATTCGCTGTTTGTATATTTTCAGTACATTCAGTAGTATATCCCTGAGAAAATATCATTGGAATTAATTTTACTGTTTGAACAGTACCCATTGCTGTTGCATTATACGTAGCACTTATTTGAGCAGTTACTCCCATCTGAACTCCAGTGCTTGTTTCTTTTGTTTCTACTGTATCCCCATTAATAACTACTTTAAAACTTATTATATGGGTTCTTCCCGGATTCTCTACTCCAATTATTACTGAGTCAGCATTATTACATGCAGAACTAATTATGAAACTTACATCTTGTGCACATATTTGATCCCCCCCAATTCCACTTTTTTCAGTATAATCTCCAATCACTCCTGAATACCAGAACCAAACTAAAATTGCTAGAACTAATACGAATGCTATCAACATTACTGTTGCCAATAAAGGACTTATTGCTTTTTTTTCACTTCTTTTCATTTTAGTTATTTAAATCTGTATGCTCCATCATTAATATTAATTTCTGTTTTGAACAGTGCATAAATTCCTCATCAATTTTTATCCAAGGTACAAAAGTAATTTTTGTTACTATTTTACTATTTGCTGATCCAAGATAATTTCCACATACAGCATATCCTGCCCCACTCATAAAATCCTCATTTGCACTTAAATTAAAATTGAATACACTGCCGGGCATTAAATTTATATTTTGTTCCAAACACCATTCATCAACCATACTAGCTGTATCTCTTCCAACTGTAAATTGATCAATCTTAAAATTGCCAGTATTTTTTAATTCGAAATTTACTGTAGAATTATCTGCTGCCCTTTCTATATGCACTGCAGATAATTTAATACTATCGCAATACATATCTGGCCCTTCTCCTGGAAATTCAATATTCCTAGTTTGATCTATCATCCACGTTCCGACAAAACTTGCCATTGCTACTGCGAATCCAATTAATAATATCCAACCTATTAAAGGAGATATACCTTTTTTTGATTTCATTTAGTTATAAATTGTTGTACTACTTCAAAAACTTTTCCCAACAAACCTCCTCTTTCTTTTGATTTTGGAACCCATTCTTCTGTCCCGTCCCCTAAAGTTATTTCTTGAGAGTTAGTTGCTGATCTGATTATCACTTTGAAATCTGGTCCAGAAGCTAAATCGAAATTATGTGCAATTCCCCCTACACTTAAATTCATTTCTTGAACAGTACCAGCACCATTATAAGTGTACCAAGTTTTCCCCATATCTTCTACACTAACAGGAGTTTGATGTGAAAATTCTTTTCCTCCAACTTCTAATGTTATTGCTTGTAAAACCTCTTCTCCTGCCGGAAAGATAGTAGTATTATGATAATTGACATTTGAAGAAGTTAAATAATTTTTTACAATTATATCATCGCCATCTTTGAAAACATAAACTAATTCAATAGAAGGATCTCTTTGTTTTGCATAGTTCAAAAAAGATTTTGTAAAATTTTCTAAATTTGTATCAATCGAGTCAACTTCTTCATTCTTAATTGCTAAGTTTATTGCCTTTGTACTTTCCTTAACATAATTTTCTGAAACGGGAGAAAAATCTTCAAATAATTTACTTTTTTTTATTGTATTTGATTCTGCAGTAATTGCGAAAGTAGCCATTGCTATTATCAATACAGTAATTATATAGAACTGACCTCTCTTATTCATAACAATATTTATTTTTACTTATATAAATATCTTTCTTAATGAAGCCTTGGATGGGAGTCGAACCCACGACCTCTGCATTACCAATGCAGTGCTCTACCAACTAAGCTACCAAGGCATGAAAAAAAAAGAATGAGGGGGAAGGGATTCGAACCCTCGTAGGCACTAAGCCACAGGATCTTAAGTCCTGCCCGTTTGACCAGACTCCGGCACCCCCTCATATGATTTAATAGCCAGAGTTTTATTTATAAGATTTACTACTTTTTATCTTTAATTATTATTAATGATTACTTTTAAAAAGAGCTATTTTTTCTATTTTGTATGGCATTAGAACAGAAAATAATGGAAGTTGAACTAGGTAGAGAGTTATCTAATATCTCGGGAGAGTGTATGGGCATTATAATCTTAAAACCAGTTGAAAAATATAAAATATATGCATATCCTGGTGAAGAGGTAGTTGGTCAGTTTAGAGCAGAACATCACCCATACCATTGCCACATTAAAAAAAATAATGAACAAATTTATAGGGTAAGTTTTGAATCTAACAAAATAATTGAATTAGATCAAAAAAGATTACCTAAAAAATTAAAAAATCATTTGATTAATAATTCTGAAAAAATTCAAAATAGAATTGAAGAAGTATTCCATACTGGAGAGTATAGTATTTAATGTGGGGCTACATGTAATCTCTCTTGTAAAAATGATTTAAACTTAGCTAATGAATAAATCAAACTTATTCCACCCAATAAAATAAATGTTCCGCCAATTACAGTCCTATCCGATAATCTCTCTTGTAGGAATATAATCGCTAAAAGTATTGCAGTTATTGGAGTTATTGATAGTTGTAGTATTGCTACAGAATCTGCACTTATTTTTCTTAAACCAAATGATAGTAAGGTATATGTTACTGCTGTTGAAACAATTCCCAATACTAACAAAAGAGGTAAAACTTTTATTATATTTCCAAATCCAAATATGAAGGGGGCAGGTAATAGGAATAAAGTAGCACATAATAATATCCAAACTATTGCGCTAGACTTGTGGCGTTTTCCTTCGTATTTCATATATACTAATAGTCCTGCATGGATCATTGCATTAGTTAAGGCAATAATTAAACCTAAAATTGACATTCCTGAACTGATTGGATTGATTATAAACATACCAATCAAGATTAATATTAATGCTAAAATGTGTTTATGTTTTAGTTTTTCTTTTAAAAATAATGATGCAAAAATTGCTACAAAAAATATGTAAGTTGAAGTTATTAACATAACTTCGGATACCGAACTTATTGATAATGCGAAAACAAATGAAGATAGTGATGCTGCCAATAATAATCCTGCAACTGCAAATAATTTGATATCTCCCTTTCTTGGTTTATGAAAATCTGGATCAAAGGATGGTAATGCTATTGCTAAAAATAGTCCACCTACTGCAATCCTATAAAATGCCAAAGTTAATGGATGAATTTCTGTACCTATTAGTTTTACAAGTAAACCCACTAATCCAGTTAAAACACTTGCAATAATAATTGCATACATCTCTTTTTTATGTTTCATTAATTGAATTTTAGAAATAGTTCTTTAAAAATTTATTCTTTCTTTTGGCACTTACTACATATAGGTTTTCCTTTTATGAAAGTTCCTTTAATCTTTCCTAAAAAAGTTTCTTCAATTTTTTCATTACAGTTAGAACATTTTACCATAACAAAATAAAAAAGAATTAGTTATTAAATGTATTGGTAGCTCAGTTAATTGGAGCTGCATCCCAATGTGAATTTGACATATTTTCTAATGCCTTTGCAAAAAATGGTGCTTTAATCCATACTCCCACATCATAAGAAGGGTGTATTTCTTTATCATCTGTTACCATAAATAATACTTCTTTTCCATCTACAATTACAAATCTTGCATCCATCCCAGACATATGTTTTATATCTGCAACTTTTGAAAGTTCTTCGAAGTGAGTTGTATTGTTTTCATCCTTTGGTGCGGCTATTCTAATTGAAACGCCTTTCTTAGATAATTTTCCAAATAAATGAGATAATGCTTCTGCTTTTCTTGGTAAACCTTTTGCAGTTGTAACAATAGTAACAGACTTGTCTGCATTGCTTACCATAGTTTCTAACTGTGTGTAAATATTATGTCTGCCTTTTATTGAACCAGATAAATCAGTAGGTTCTACAAACTCAATACCTTGTTTATGTAAATTTGATAATTCTGCTAAAACATCCGTAGTAGATAATTCTTTTAATTTTTGAATATTTGAATCGGATTCTTTCTTTATAGATTTCTTTACTCTCTCTACAACTTCTGTTGGTTCGACTGCCAAATATTTTATTGGCTTTCCTAACTTCATAACGACAAATCCTTTTTTTTCTAAAGACTCGAGAATATCATAAGTTCTGGATCGTGGAACATCTCCAATGTCGGATAATTCTCCTGCTGTTGCTACACCCCTTGATAATAGTGCTGTCCAAATTCGCACCTCATATAAATTTAAATTGAAATGTTGACGTAGTTTATTTAAAAATCCTTCTTCCACAATCATATTATTAAACCCTCCCGAGTTTGCCTCTTTTTTTTATTAGTTTTTTATGACTAATAAGTACCCTATTACTTGTAGCATATATAAAGATTGCTGTCATTTACGATTTGTTTTTTAAATCTTTCTCTGTTTTTTGTAAATTTTTTCTACTCTTTCTAAGTCATCAACGTCGTTTAATGACAAATCATTTCTAATTTTTAGAACCCTTGGAAATCTTAATGCATATTTTGAATTATAATTATTAGAGTTCTGAATTTCTTCATAAGCAATTTCTAAAATTAATTTTGGTTCTAATTTTACTTCCTTCCCTTTCTTTGAAATGATTAGTGGTTCTAACTCTTTTGTTATTTGAGAAAAACTTAATCCTTCTTCATTTTCTTTTTCTCTAATTCCAGTCCCCACTTTTCCAATCTCTAAAAATTCATCCCCTTCTTTGCAAGATATTGTTAGTGAACTTAACCAATTTGCACGTTTTCCTTCGCCCCACTCTGCGCCAGTTATAACTAAATCTAATGTTTCTTGAATAGGTTTTAATTTTACCCAGCCTCCGACTCTTCTGCCCGGGACATAATTTGAGTCTGTGCTTTTTATCATTACACCCTCATTTCCTTTTTTTAATGATTCTTTATAGAATTTTTCAAGCTCTTTTTTATTCTCTGTAATTATCTTATTAGTTAAAATAATTTTATGTTTCTCTTCAATTATTATTTCTTCTAAAATTTCCCTTCTTTTTTCTTGTGAAAGATCTAACAATGAAGTTTCCCCCTTACACATAATATCAAATACATTTATTTCAACTGGCACTTCTTTTGCCATCGCTTCAATATTATATTTTCTCCTTACTCGTTGAGATATATGTTGGAAAGGTAAATATTTATTTGTTTTTGGGCTGTATCCTACTAGTTCTGCATCTAAAATGCATTTTTTTAATTTTATATTAGATTTTATTATAAGTAATATCTCTTCAAACTGTTTTGTTACATTTTCTAATTTTCTAGTAAATAGATTTATTTCGGAATTATTTTTGTGAATTTGCAATCTGAATCCATCTAATTTATATTCCGCCTGTGCAGGCATCCCTACTGCTTTGAATCCCTCTTCTATATTTTCTACTTTTATGGCCAACATAGGATTAATCGGTTTTCCAACTTGCATTTTTAAATCTGATAATTTGTTATTCTTTGCAGCCATAGCTACTTCTGCAAAATCATTTGTTAAATTATATGCTTTTTCTATCTGTATTGGTTCTTTTGAAAATGCTTTGGCAATTGAATCTTTTATTACTCCGTCTTTTACACCAATCCGTAAATCTTCAATTACTGTCCTTATGATATATTTTGATTCTTCTGGTTCTGCAGAAGTAAGTAATTCTATTATATATTGTATTTTTTTAGTTACTGTCCCCTTTCCTTCTAATTCTGCAAGTTTTTGAATATTCTTGAAAACTTTATCTATTGTTAATTTTGTTTTGAATAATGAAGTTTGTTTTACTTTTTTTATTTGTTCTTCAACTACATTCCCTAAATCTCCTTTTTTTACCCACTCTTTCTCTAAATCTGTTGTGGAGATACCTGTTGCAGAATTTATTGCTTTCAAAACTAATCTTGAAGACATTCCTGTCTTTCTTTCATCCCATTTTGGAAATGCTTTTCCTTGAAGTAGGTAAATAATTTGATTTAGTTCTTTTTCTTTAGTTTTCTTAAGAAGTTCTGAAATTATTTCTGTTTTTTCTAACCTTTTTGTAGTTGCTTCTAATTCCCTGTAAGTATTTGTTAGGTTTGAATAATCCATAATTGTTTGTTTGAATTTGATTTAATATAAATTTATTGATTAATTATCTCTGGATAAAACTGTTCCTTACTTATGACAAATAATTTGACATTTCTTATGTTTTCTGAAAAATTGTCATAAAGATTTCTCGTTATTTCTTCAACTTCTTTGTATTCTTTAGTTAGTATTTCAACTTCTAATTTCCAATCTCCAACTACCCTTATTATGTTGAAAGTATTTGGCAGTTACAACAAGATTAGAATCCATGATGGATGAAGGTGATCGGGTTGTAGAACACAAAATTTTGGCACACACTAAAAGATCATATGATGGAAAAATGGAATTTTATCCTTCATCCACCCTACAGGATAAAGGGGCTGATGACAGTTACCAATTAGATATGGATAAACTTTTTGAAGTTCTTGAAGAAAGAGGATATAAAATTATTGATAGCTAAAGAATGCAAATTGAAAAGATATATTAATTAGTTCCAATAACTGAAGAAAATGGGATTAATTGAACTAATAGATAATTTGTATAAACCAATAGAAATAGCACCAGATGGATTTTTATTGGCTACTGGAGCGATCATTACAGGGCTGTTAAATGATGCCCATCCTGCATCATTCATGTTAACAGGACTATCTATTGCACAATATCAAAAAGGAATATTTGCATATAATAAAACTTCTGAGCATATAGAAACTTATGGAAATTTAGATGGAAGATTTGTTTCAATAATGAGGGAAACATTGTGTTATAAATTCGGAATTAGATGTGCTGCAAGAAGAAATGGAAGATTAGAAGAATATCAAGAGCTATCAAATAAGTGATAGAATATCCTAACAAAAATAATCTTACAAAAGTAATCTCTTTTATTTTTTAACAAAAACTTTATAAATCAATTAGTTGGTCTTTTGGTTAGTAAATTATTGGAAAATAATCTCCGATAATTTTGAGGAAATAAAATGAAAGGAACAGTAAAATGGTACAATATAAGAAAGGGTTACGGATTCATCAAAGGTGAAGACGAAGTAGATTACTTTATTCATCACAGTGCTTTAGGAGAAGGTGTATTTTTGAGAGAAAATGATCTTGTTTCATTTGAAGCAGCTGATACAGATAAAGGAAAGCAAGCTCAAAATGTTGTATTAGAACAAAAAGGCAGTGAAAGAACAGATTTACCTGCAGAAGAAGAAAAAACAACTGAAGAAAGTTCTGAAGAAGAAGCAACTGAAGAAAGTTCTGAAGAAGAAGCAACTGAAGAAAGTTCTGAAGAAGAAGCAACTGAAGAAAGTTCTGAAGAAGAAGCAAC